>JBKJYG010000122.1:0-4612 GCA_046715905.1 Hyphomicrobiaceae bacterium
CAAGCTGACCGAGAGTTACGCCATGTGGCCGGGCGCGGCGGTGTGCGGATTGTATTTCAGCCATCCGCAGTCGCATTATTTTGGCGTCGGCAAGATCGAGCGCGATCAGGTCGAGGATTACGCGCGGCGTAAGCGCTGGACGGTCGAGGAGACCGAGCGTTGGCTTGCGCCCGTGCTGAACTACGACCCGAGCTCACTGACAACGACGAAGGCCGCTTGATCGACCTGATCCTTCGCGAAATCCAGCGGGCGCCGCCGCAAATCAAACGCTGAAGCATCTAAAAGCTCGCTGGCCCGCCAAACGCCGGGGCCAGGGGCGCAGGTGCTGGCACCAAGGTTCATCACGGCCATAACCATTTCGGTGTGCAACGGGTTCATACTCCAGCTTCGAACAAGCCATCAATCGTCAGGGTTAGGCGTTGGTGTCGAATCGATGGCAATCGCACCCGGAAAGGCTTCGCAATGTTTTCGCCGGCACTCTTCCAAGATAAACCCGTCCGGCGCGCGCCTTTTGCGGCAGCAGCGCCCGTCAAAACCACGCCTGCACTGCGGCCCGTGACCGTGGTGACGGGAGCTTCCGAGGGCATCGGCTTGGCCCTCGCGCATCGGTTCGCCCAGGCCGGCCACGACCTCCTGCTGGTCGCCCGCCGCGAGCCGGAACTGGCATGTGCCGCCATCTCGGTTCGATCGGGCCGGGATGTTACCGTCGAGTGGCTGGCCCTTGATGTCACTCGGCCGGACGCCGCCGCGACCATCGAAGCCGTGCTGCAAGCTCGCGGCGCATGCATCGGGGTGCTCGTCAACAATGCCGGCATCGGACTGGCCGGGCCCTTCGACAGCCACGATCCGGAGTGCGTGGAGCAATTGCTGGCTGTCAATATTGCTGCCGCAACGCGGCTCATGCACCACGTGCTGCCAGGGCTGCGCGCCCGGCGCGCCGGGGGGATTTTGAATGTTTCATCGCTGGGCGGCTTCACACCGGGACCCTACCAGGCCATATATTATGCCAGCCGAGCCTATGTGATTTCACTCAGCGAGGCTGTTGCTGCCGAGGTCGCTGGGGACGGAGTTCGGGTTTGCGTGGTGACGCCCGGCCCCGTTCGGACACGCTTTCATGCCAAAATGGGAGCCAAGCGGTGCCTTTACAGGTGGCTTATTCCTGGGTCCCGGCCGAGCACCATCGCGAGTTGGGCCTACTGGGGCTATCGGTTAGGCTTGAAACTCGTCGTCCCGGGACTCTTCAGCGCGGCAGTGGCCGTTTTCTTGCGTCTGCTCCCGCATCGTTGTCTAATCCCGATTGTTGCATGGCTTCTGAAATTGCGGGCGCCAAGGATCCGCATGTCTTGAAGGTTGGTGATGCTGGACGGTGAGCAGGGCGGATCGACGACGGTACTCCCCCCCATGGATGGTGGGGAACCGCTGGTGCCCGCCACCAAGCCACCGGTGCTGATGGTGCTGCATCAACGGCATTCGAACCCGGGACATATCGGCCAGTGGTTTCGCAATAACGGGCATGCCCTCGATCTCAGGCGTCACTTCGATGGCGAGCCGCTGCCCTCGACGCTGGCCAATCATTGCGGAGCCGTGATTTTTGGCGGCCCGCAGAGTGCCAATGACTCGTTGGCCTACATCCGCGACGAAATCGATTGGATCGGCGTCGCCCTGGACGAGAAAAAGCCATTTCTCGGCGTTTGTCTTGGCGCTCAGATGCTGGCGCAGAAGCTCGGCGGCCAGGTCGATCATTGCTGCCATGCGAACGTTGAGATTGGCTATCATCCTGTGTGGAAAACTCCAGCGGGTGATGTGCTCGGTCCGCTGCCGGATCACGTGTATCAGTGGCACCGCGAGGGGTTTGAGTTGCCGAGCGACGCACGATTGCTGGCCACATCGAACGGGCCCTATCCCAATCAGGCGTTCAGCTACGGTCCGGCGGCGTTCGGCCTTCAGTTTCACCCCGAAATCACGCACGCCCAGGTCAATCGGTGGTCAGGCAGCAATCCGATGCGGTTGCTGATGCGCGGAGCCAAGGCACGCCAGCAGCACATCGATGGGCATCTCGTGTGGGGTCCCCAGGTTCGGCTCTGGCTCGATCAGTTCCTCCAGCGTTGGGTCGGAGGACGGATCTTCCAGGATGACCGCACCGAGCCCTCTCACAAAGCAGCGATACCGGCGCCCGTTGCGGCATTTCGAGTTTGGTAAACTTTTTAGGATCGAATGTCGGCGTGTGCCAGACCTCGTGTCGCGTCTCTCGGCGCTCTGGGATGGCGGATCGCGTGAGCGGCCAGCTCGTTGGCGATCCGCCACCCCAACCGTCCGGTTGGTCAGGCTTCAGCTATTCGGCCGGCCAAACGTGGCCTCCATCTCCCGGCGGAACCGATAGGCATCGTTCGAGGTGTCGATTTCCACGTCCGACCATTTGAGACGCTGGCCCTCCTTGACATCGACTTTGAGCTTCACGTCATGGGACAGCCCGAGCGGCAAGTATCCTTCCTTGAGGGAGGTTGCAGCCGGTGTCTGCCGGCCCCACACACAAAATCCGCCCTCGCCATCCAGCATCTCGCCTTTTTTGAGCGCGCGCTTGGCGGTCGCAACGACATCGGAATTGAAGCAGTACGCCGATCCCGTGGGCTCCTTGCGCAGAACCGCGGAAGCCACTGACAGCCCGAGCTCGAGCCCGATCATGTGGGTCGGCCGGTATAGCGCCGCGTACTTGCCGCTCTTGTCGGGAAGCATGGAATATTCGACGAAACATTTCTGCGCATACTCGCTGTCGGATTCGATGACCACGTACGTGCCCATCACGAGGCTGTGAGGCACGTCGGTGCCGTCCCGGTAGAGCGATGACGTGACTTCGGTCACCCCCTTCCGTTCGAGCACGCCACCCTCGGCCTTCGGCTTGCAGACCTCGGCATGCTCGAAGCGGGTCGCGGGCGGGAAGGAGAGGCCGTCGGTTTGCGCGTGCAGCCCCGTGGCATTGCAGATCGCCGTCATCTCGATGCCAGACTTCGTCCCATCAATGAATGAGTTGAACATCTTGGGATTGATGTGCGCCTTATTGTGAATGACGAGATACTGATTGAGAATATCCCAAACCGTATCGGGTGTGGATTGATGGTAGGTCGGGTGGTATCGCGTCCCCTTGCCGGCGGCGACGACCTTGAACCCGCACGTCCGCGCCCAATCGACATGCTCGCAGACCAGCGCCGGCTGGTCCCCCCAAGCCATCGAATACACCACGCCCTTGTCGCGGGCGCGCTTGGCCAAGAGCGGGCCCGCCAGCGCATCAGCTTCGACGTTCACCATCACGACATGCTTGCCGTGCTCGATCGCCGACAGCGCATGCCGGATGCCTATCGCCGGGTCGCCCGTCACTTCGATGATGACTTCGATGTCGGGGTTCTCGATCAGAGCCATCGCGTCATCGGTGACGAAGGTTTTGCCCGATTTCAACGCCTCGCCGATCGAGCGGGCATCGGTTTGCTCCTTGGGCCACTGCACGCCTTCAAGCCGCTCGCGGGCCCGGGCTGGCATAAGGTCGGCGAGCCCCACCAGATGCATGCCGGTCGTGACGCGGCACTGCGACAGGAACATGGTGCCGAATTTACCAGCTCCGATTTGACCGATGCGGATGGGCTTTTGAGCGGCGGCGCGCTCCTTCAGCATGAAAGAAAGGTTCATGAATGTTTCCGATTGGACCAAGGGTTGACTGTCGGCACTGCAGCATACGCGCTGAACTCCGACAAGCGGGTAAGGGGTGATGCCGCGCCGGAGCTGCTGGCAAATGCGATAGGGAACAGAATGCGCTGTTCAAATGTTCGAACGTCATTCCCGGTGCTCTCGCTTCACGGCGAGAACGTCGGTCCGGATGTTTTCAGTTGTGGTATGTCCGCAACCCCTTTGCGGGCGTTTCACATCCGAGAGCATTATACTGCTCACACGTTGCAATCGGAGTATCAAATGACAAAGCTGATCGTATCTTTAGCCCTGATCGGGAGCTTTGCGGCTCCCTCGTTCGCACAGCAGAGCTACTACGTCGTTCGCGGCGAGGACAAGAAGTGCAAGATCGTGGAGACGCGACCGACCGATACGAAGATCGTGGTTTTGAATGATAAAGCCTACGTGACGAGGGACGAAGCCGACCGCCAGATCAAGGTCGTCTGCAAGGAATAATTGCCCTCGGGCATCGCTCGATCTTGGATCAGGCTCGGTGCCCCGCACCGAGCCTGATCGTTTTCCTACTGCGCCGCAACCTTGTAGCGCTGCGCGTACGTGAGCAGCGCGTCATCGCCACAGGGCACAATCGGCGTGAAATCACGATGCGCGATAAACTCCGGACGCGTCGGCTTGCAGATGGAGTTCGAGACCGAATTCAGCGTCAGGTAGACAATCTTGCGGGGCAGCGGCGTGATATTGCCGCCTGAGCCGTGGACGAGATTGCCGTGGAACATCAGAACACCCCCCGGCTTGCCCGTGGGCACCACGAGGCCGCCCTTGTCATAAAGGCTTTGGACCTTGTCGTTATCCAGCGTCCAAAGCGGATAGCTTGTCGTTGACGTGTCATGGTCGGCGGCAAAAACGCCGTCATGCTGGCTTCTGGGGATCACCATGAGGG
>JBKJYG010000123.1:0-18991 GCA_046715905.1 Hyphomicrobiaceae bacterium
GAGTTCGCCTACTCAGGCATCGGCATCAATCCGCACTACGGTACGCCGCTGTCGCCCTGGGAGCGTACCCAGAAGCGCGTGCCAGGTGGGTCCTCCTCGGGGTCGGGCGTCGCGGTCGCCGACGGCATGGTAGCGGGCGCGCTCGGCACGGATACCGGCGGGTCATGCCGCATTCCCGCAGCGTTCAACCGTGTCGTGGGCTACAAGCCGACCGCTCGCCGCGTACCGACGGCGGGAGTGGTGCCGCTATCGACCAGCCTCGATTCGATCGGACCGTTGGCCGGCAGCGTGGACTGCTGCGCGCTTCTCGACGCCGTGATGGCGGGTGATCCGCTTCCGGTGGCGGCTTCGGCCAGGCTTTCCGATATGACCCTTCTCGTGCCGGAAATGCTGGTCCTGGATCAATTGGACTCGCATGTCAGTGGCGACTTCGAGCAGGCGCTGAGCGGGCTGTCGAAGGCGGGAGCCCGCATCGTTCGGCGACCATTCCCCGTCTTTGAGCAGATGGCCGCGATCACGCGCCGGGGTGGCCTGTCAGCCGCGGAAAGCTTTGCGTGGCATGCGAAGCTCATCGAGCAGAAGGGCAAGACCTACGATCAGCGCGTGCTGGCTCGCATCATGGGCGGGGCCAAACAGACGGCGGCGGACTACATCGGGCTGCTGGACCTGCGGCGCGCCGCCATCGAGGCCTTTGCCCGCGATGCCGAGCCTTACGACGCCGTTGTCTCGCCCACGGTTCCAATCGTGGCACCAAGATTATCCGAGGTGGAGACCGACGCCGAGTTCACGCGGCTCAACCTGCTCATCCTGCGAAACACGCTGATGATCAACATCCTGAATGGCTGCTCCATCGCCGTGCCGATGAGCCGGCCGGGAGCCGCGCCCACCAGCCTCATGGTCTCGGCGCCAGCCTTAGGCGATCAGCGCGTATTCGCCATTGCCGCGGCGATCGAGGCTGAGCTGGCAAGCGCGGCGTGATCGGTTAGGCTTGGCGCTCGAACGAGGCGTTAAGGGAAAGCTCTGTCATGATCCGGTTGTTCATCGTCGTATGTGCCGCGCTCTCCGGCATCATACCAGCCTCGGCGCAATCGTGGCCGGCGAAGCCTATCACCGTGGTCCAAGGCTTCCCCGCCGGATCGGGCGTCGACATCGTCGCGCGCATTCTGCAAGAGCCGCTTGAAAAGGCGCTCGGACAACCGATCATCTTCGACTACAAGGTCGGCGCGGGCGGCAACAATGCGTCGGCTTTCGCGGCCAAGGCGGCTCCGGATGGCTACACGCTCCTTCTGGGAACGGCCGGCACGCACGGCATCAACGCCTCCCTTTACAAAAAGCTGGCGTTCGACGTGGAGACGGATTTCACGCCGATTGCGCCCACGGTCGATGTGCCCAACGTGCTGGCAATCAACCCCGCCGTGATCGACGCCGCCGATGTAAAGGACTTCATTGCCAAGGTGAAAGCCCAACCCGGCAAGCTGAACTACGGCTCGACCGGCAACGGCACCTCGACGCATCTTGGCTTTGCGCAGCTCGTCGCCGCGGCGGGCCTCGACATGGTGCACGTGCCCTACAAGGGCAGCCCCGAAGCCATTCAGAGCATGATTGCCAAGGAAATCTGCTGCTTGGTGGCCCAGGTCCAAACCATCCTAGGACAATGGAAGGCCGGCACCGTGCGGTTGCTGGGCGTCACGACAACCGAGCGCGTCGATATCCTGAAGGACGTCCCGACCATCGCGGAAGCCGCGCTGCCCGGATTTCAAAGCGTGACCTGGTACGGGTTCTTCGGCCCCAAAGGTCTAGATCCAGCGATCGCCAGCAAGGTGAACACCGCCGTTCGCACCGCCTTGGAGACGCCGGCAATTCGCGAGAAGCTGCAGCAGATCGGGAACAGGATTCGCTCGGAATCGGTCGAGCAGTTCCGCGATACCGTGAAACGGGATCGCGCGCTCTGGGCCGACGTGGTCAAACGGTCCGGGGCCTCCATCGATTGAGCGGGCAGGATGAGCAATTGGGCTCGCAAAGCCGATCTTTGGACCGGGCTGTTCTGCCTGCTGGTGGGCCTTGCGCTAGTGACCATCGGTCTTGATTATCCGACCGGTACAGGGGGACGCATCGGCCCTGGGTACGTACCGAGACTACTCGGCGGGCTACTGATTGCGCTCGGTGGAGTGCTGGCTGCACGTTCGCTGTGGTCGGCCGAGCTCACCGAGATCGCGTTCGACGCGCGCGCGATCAGCTTGACCCTGGCCTCGGTTCTGGCCTTTGCCATCGTGTTTAGCTGGACCGGCCTGTTTCCAGCGGTCGCCGCAACAGTGCTTGTAGCCACGTTCGCCTCGCGCGAAAACGGTTGGCGCGCGGCCGTTTTCCTGGCGGCTCTCCTCGGCGTCTTCTCGTGGGCGGTATTCATCGCGGCGCTGAGACTGCCCATGCCCGTTTTCTGGCGCTGAGCCGTGACGGGGACCACGCGACCGTCAGAGGCGAGACACCGGTGACCGACCTGTTCGCGAACCTCGCTTTTGGTTTTGATCTGGCTCTGTCGTCCCAGAATCTCCTGTTCTGCCTGATGGGCGTGCTGCTGGGCACGCTTGTCGGGGTGCTGCCGGGGCTTGGACCTGTGGCGACCATCGCCATCCTCCTCCCGATCACGTTCACGCTGCCGCCGATCCCGGCGCTGATCATGCTTGCGGGGCTCTATTACGGCGCCCAGTATGGCGGCTCGACCACAGCTATCCTCGTCAATATCCCTGGCGAGAGCTCGTCAGTTGTGACCTGCATCGACGGGCACATGATGGCCCGCAAGGGACGAGCGGGAGCGGCGCTGACCATTGCCGCCGTCGGTTCCTTCTTCGCCGGCTGCGTCTCGACGGCCGTGGTTGCAGCGTTCTCCAAGCCTCTCGTCGTGGTCGCAAACACCTTCACAAGCCCCGATTACTTTGGCCTGCTGGTGTTTGGATTGATCGCCGCGGTGGTGCTCGCGCAGGGTTCCGTCCTGCGGTCGATCGCCATGGTCGTCACCGGGCTGGCGCTGGGCCTCGTCGGCACCGACATCGCTTCGGGGCAGGTCCGCTACACCTTCGGGTTGGCGGCACTGGCCGACGGGATTGGCTTCGTGCCCGTCGCCATGGGGTTGTTCGGTATTGCCGAGATCATGCGCAATCTGGAAACCACGGGCGGCCGGTCGGTGATGCAGCCGCTGACGACGCTGTGGCCCACGCGCGAGGAGACGCGAGCGGCCACTCCTGCGGTGCTGCGCGGAACGGCCGTCGGCTCGGTCCTGGGCGTGTTGCCGGGCGGGGGCGCGTTGATCGCCTCGTTCGCATCCTACGTCATTGAGAAGAAGCTGGCGCGGGAGCCGCAGCGGTTCGGACAAGGGGCGGTCGAAGGTGTCGCGGGACCTGAGGCGGCCAATAACGCAGGGGCTCAGACCTCGTTCATTCCCTTGCTGGCCCTTGGCGTGCCGCCCAACGCCGTCATGGCTTTGATGCTGGGTGCCATGACGGTGCACGGCATCGTTCCCGGCCCCAAGCTTATGGTGGACCGGCCGGACCTGTTCTGGGGCATGATCGCCTCGATGTGGATCGGCAATCTGATGCTCGTCATCATCAACCTGCCTCTGATCGGCATCTGGGTGCGACTGCTGTCCATCCCCTATCGATGGCTCTATCCGGCCATTCTCGTGTTCTGCTGCATCGGCGTTTACACGGTGAACACTTCCATCGACGAAGTGGTGGTGATGGTGGTCTTCGGTATCGTCGGCTACGTTCTGCCCAAAATCGGCTGCGAGCCCGCGCCAATGATCCTCGGATTCATTCTGGCGCCCATGATCGAGGAGAATTTCAGGCGCTCGCTCATCGTCAGCCGTGGCAGTTGGATCATCTTCTGGGAAAAGCCGATCTGCGCCGCCTTTCTTGGCATCAGCCTGATGCTCCTGGCCGTCATGCTCTTGCCTGCCATCCGCTCTCGCCGGGAGCAGGCGTTCAAAGAATGACGGCTCTGGACAGCACACGGCGCAACTTTGGCCCATGCGGGCGGCAGCCCTGATCCCAAGCGAGACGCCTGCGTTGGTACATGTTATACTGTAACACTTCTTGACTCTCCACCTTGATCGAATGGATCATTATGCGCCCTGATCAAGCCTCCTCCGCACGACCTTCCTTCCCCGGTGCCGGGCACGACCACGGCGTTTGCTTTACGAAGGCCATGGCGCGGGCAGAAACCATATTTGAAGGAACGGGACTACGGTTGACGCCCCTTCGTCAGCGCGTGTTGGCTGAGATCGCAGCCTCGCATACCGCGATTGGTGCTTACGATCTGATCGAGCGGTTGGCCCGTAATGGCGAACGTCGATTGGCGCCGATCTCGGTTTATCGAGCTCTCGACAATCTTTTGGACGCCGGTCTGGTGCATCGTCTTGTCAGCCGCAACGCCTTTTTTGCATGTCATGGCACGCACGGGGTGGATGGTCGGCCGATCGTCATGTCCTGCGATGGCTGCGGCACCGTATCAGAAATCGAGAGTCGGTCGGTTTTCGCCGCCGTAGCCAGGCTCGCGCAGCTGCAAGGATTTGTCCCCAGCGGCACGCTGATCGAGGTCGCCGGCCAGTGCGCCGATTGCGCCAGTGCCAACCGGTGACGGGTCCCAACCGCCAGCCGTCTTCGCCTGGACTTGCGGCCCCCGCTCACATGCCGCAACAGTCCGACTATCATCATCATCATCACGAGCACGCGCCACTCCCAGCCGTGCCGATGGCCTCCGACACGCTGCTGTCGGCCAGATCGCTCAGCCTCAAGCTTGGCAACCGGACTGTGTTGGACCACGTCGACATCGACATCCGCCCGAACGAAATCGTCACCCTCATCGGCCCCAACGGTGCCGGCAAGACAACTCTGGTGCGCTGCGTCCTTGGTTTGGAGAACGGATACAGCGGGCACGTGACGAGGCGCGAGGGTCTGCGCATCGGCTATGCGCCTCAGCGATTTGATCGCGATCCAGCCATTCCGATGACGGTGGCTCGGTTTCTGAAGCTTGGATCTCGCGCCAGCGCCGCCGAAATAAGCGGCGTGCTCGAAGACGTCGGGGCCGGGCGCGTTGTCAGCCAACAATTGCACGCTTTGTCAGGAGGCGAGTTGCAGCGCGTCGTGCTGGCGCGCGCGCTGCTTCGGTCTCCCCACCTGCTTGTCCTGGACGAACCGGTGCGCGGGGTCGATTACGTCGGCGAAGCGGAACTCTACGGGTTGATCGGACGTCTCAGGACGGACCGCGGCCTAGGGGTGCTGCTGGTCAGTCACGACCTGCATGTGGTCATGGCCCAGAGCGATCGCGTGCTGTGCCTCAATCGGCATGTGTGCTGCCATGGCGTACCGGAGACGGTATCGCAGCATCCCGAATACGTGCGACTGTTCGGTCCGCAAACGGCCCGGGCATTTGCAATCTACACCCATGATCACGACCACGCCCACGATTTGGCCGGCGTACCCATGCCGCGCCGAGTTCACTCGGATGCTCGCCCGGACGAAGACAAGACGCGCAGTGACGGCGCTCCCAGCCCGGGGCCCTCCCCCGGCTACCCGTCCGACACGGCATGATGACTTGGCCAACGCTCGGGCTCGAACCCTTTGTGCTGCGCGCGCTCGTGGCGGGCATGGCCGTCGGTATCCTGGCGGCCCCTCTCGGCTGTCTCGTCGTCTGGCGGCGGATGTCCTACTTCGGGTCCACGATCGCGCACGCCGGTCTGCTCGGGGTCGCGCTCGGCCTGTTTCTCGGAATAGACCTGACGCTGGGCGTCGTCGTTGTCGCCCTGCTCATCGGCGCGCTGCTGGTGATCCTGGGCCGCCAGCGCCAACTGCCCGCCGACAGCCTGCTCGGCATCCTCTCGCATGCGGCGCTGGCCGGTGGCCTGGTGGCAGCAGCCAAGCTCGCCAACCAGAGACTTGACCTCATGGGTTACCTGTTTGGTGACATTCTCGCCGTCACCTCCAGTGACATCGGCTGGATCCTGGGAGGCGGCGCCCTCATGCTGATGGTCGTTGCACGCCTGTGGACCACGCTGGTGGCGGTGGCCGTGCACGAAGAGCTTGCAGCGGCTGAAGGCATGAATACGGGGGTCGCCGAGGCCGCGCTCGTCGTAACCTTGGCGTTCACCATTGCGGTCGCCATGAAGATCGTCGGCGTCCTCCTGATCATCGCCTTTCTGATCATGCCGGCTGCGGCCGCTCGGCCGTTCGCATCGACCCCCGAGGGCATGGTGGGTCTGGCTGCCGCCATCGGAGCGGCAGGCGCTGCCTCCGGCTTGCTGATCTCAACCGGTTTCGACGTCCCGGCTGGGCCAGCGATCGTCCTGGTCCTGGCTGCGACATGCATGGGTACCCTGGGCTGGGCAGGCCTGAGACGCCAAACGTGAACAATTGGCTATATTTTTGCTACAATTCGTTGTCTTTCGAATTGTACACTCGGACCAGAGGGGGCTTGCGCCGCCTGAAATAGCGGATCTCCGATGGCAGATAACAAGATTACGAGTTCGGTTCCGGACCGTCGCGCTACGCGCCGACGTACCCTCAAGCAGGCGACCATTGCCTACGGCGGCCGTCATCTGACCATCGAATGTGTGGTGCGGGATTTGTCGGCAACGGGCGCGCGGCTGGTCGTGGAGCATGCCGCGTCGGTGCCCGACACCTTCGAGCTCCTGATCGAGCTCGACGGACTGGAGGCACAGTGCGAAGTCATTTGGCGCAACAGGACGACCGTCGGGGTCCGTTTTGAACAGGCTCCGCGGCACGTCGAGCCTCGACGGCGCCAGGTCGTCAATTCGAGCCAGCCCGCGCAACGGGCGTCGCTGCGGCGGGCTCGCAAGGCCGACTGAAGCCCTCGCGCCGAGGTGCGCCGAGGAAAGCCTCGCCAACGCCAGCCTCGGCCAGAGCGGCGGCGCCAGCATAGCCTCGGTGCGTGACGCCCCCGTCTAAACATCGCCAGCAGTCGACTTTTCGCGGCCGGCTCTGGATCCCGGAGAGGCATTGGCCTACCTGTCACGTCTGTTAAGGTCCATCGTCCGGCGATGGGGCACAGCCTCCATCGGCTGGCCCAAGACAGAGGGCAAGGCGTATGTCGCAGACCGTAATCCAGCGCCGGCCGTCGATCCCCGTCACCGTTGGGGGGGTGACGGTGGGCGGAGGTGCGCCGATCGTCGTGCAATCCATGACGAACACCGACACTGCGGACATTGCAGCCACCACGGATCAAGTGGCCGCGCTGGCGCGTGCGGGATCGGAAATCGTTCGCCTGACCGTCGACCGCGACGAGGCGGCGAAGGCCGTCCCGCATATCCGGGATGAGCTGGATCGTCGCCAGCTCGCCGTGCCGCTGGTCGGCGACTTTCACTACAACGGGCACACGTTGCTGGCTGACAACCCCGCCTGCGCCGAGGCGCTGGACAAATATCGTATCAACCCGGGCAACGTGGGGTTCAAGGACAAGAAGGACCGGCAGTTCTCGGCCATCATCGATCTGGCCCTGCGATACAGCAAACCGGTGCGCATAGGCGTCAACTGGGGGTCGCTCGATCAGGACCTTCTCACGCACCTGATGGACGAGAACGCACGCTCAGCCGCGCCCAAAACCGCGCGCGCCGTGATGCACGAGGCGATCGTGCGGTCTGGCCTGCTGTCGGCCCAACGCGCCGAGGACCTCGGTTTGGACGCCAACCGCATCATCATCTCAGCCAAGGTGTCGGCGGTGCAGGACTTGATTGCCGTCTACACGGCCTTGGCGGCGCGCTGCCGCTATGCGCTGCACCTCGGGCTCACCGAAGCGGGCATGGGATCTAAAGGCATCGTGGCGTCCTCCGCGGCCATGGGCATCCTGCTTCAGGCCGGGATCGGCGATACCATTCGCTACTCGCTGACGCCGGAGCCGGGCGGCGACCGGACGGTCGAGGTTCAGGCATCACAAGAGCTGCTGCAAACCATGGGGCTGCGCTCGTTTCTGCCGATCGTCGCCGCATGCCCCGGCTGCGGCCGAACCACATCGACTGTGTTCCAGGAACTCGCCCGCGACGTGCAGACCATGATTCGCGAGCGCATGCCGGTCTGGCGCGAGCGCTATCCCGGGGTCGAAAAGCTGAACCTCGCCGTGATGGGGTGCATCGTCAATGGACCGGGTGAATCCAAGCACGCAGATATCGGCATCTCGCTGCCGGGCACCGGAGAGCAGCCGGCCGCGCCGGTGTTTATCGACGGGCGCAAAGCCATGACGTTGCGAGGTCCCAAGATTGCCAGCGAATTCCAGGCGATCGTCGAGACTTATATCGAAAACCGATTTGGCGCAGCTCGCGTCGAGCCTCAGGGCTGACAGCCTGCGCCTTTGCGCGACGTGCGATGACGCGGGCTGGCCTAATCCGTCAGCACGATGAAGTCCGTGCCCTTCCCGGTCTCCTTGCCGATACCGTGGTCCGAAACGATGAGCGATGCACCCGGCCAAAGCCGCTCCGCGACGAGCTTCCGCGTGTCAGCGGGTAGCTCGAGCCGGTCCAGCGCCTGCTTGGCATCGATGCCATGAGCTGAGGTGCGGCTGTCTCGCTTGCTGACCCTGCCCTCGTCAAGGGTGTCGAGAGAGACTGCGTCCGGCATCGTCACGGCCAGCCAGCGCATGCTGGTCCCCTCCGCGCCGGCGTCCATGGCCGTAAACACGTGAGTGCCGAGCGGCAGGTCGGGATCAGCGATCGTCACGGGCTCATCGTGGATCACGACAAAGCCTTGGCGGACAAAGACGCGCCGCTCCCTGCGGGAAACAAAGATCGAGACTGGCTCCAGGCTGGATGAAATCGTCTTGGCTGCCTCGACCAGCCGGGAACTTTCGTTTTCCGCAGCGCGGGCTGCGGTGGCCGCCGCAAAAGCTGCATCAGAAGCCTGCGCCTCGCGCGATCGGGCTCCGACCAGAGCTGCCCGCGCGGCCTCGAGCGTTAGATCAGAATCTCCGCCTCCCGGAGCTGAGCGCAAGCGTTGCGAGAGGGCAGCCGCCAGAGTTGCTTCAGCCTCCCGCAGCGTCTGCGCCTCACCCGCCGCTTCTGCCGACGTCCGCTGCGCAAGCTCGAGTGCGGGGGCCACGGATTGCTCGGCCTGCGCTCGGTCGGCCAAGATCCGCGCGCGTCGTACAAGCGCCAGGTGATAGGGATCAATGTCGCGCTGGTCACCATCCAGTATGCTCGCCAATGTGATGGTGGCGGCCGTCTGCACGCGGGTGGTCAGCCACGCGACGGGAACCGGCGTCATCTTGGGCGCCGGCAGCACCGGATGTGAGATGTCGATCGGTGTCACCTCCGAAGGAGACACGATAACCCGCGTGCCCAAGCGGGTCAGCCCCCACATCATCGAGGCGAACTCGGCGGGCAGCCGAATGCAGCCGTGTGAGGCGGGGTAATTCGGGACATTCCCCGCGTGCAGGGCAATGCCGGACCAGGTGAGGCGCTGCATAAACGGCATCGGCGCGCCGCTGTAGATATTCGACTCGTGATGACGATTGCGCTGCAGGATGCTGAACACGCCGGTGGGCGTTCGATACCCCGATTGACCCGTTGAGACCCGGGATTCGGCCACAACCCCGTCGCGGCTGTAGACATTGACCCGCTGGTTCTTGAGCGAGACCACCACCAGCAAAGGCACGGCCGGGCGACCGGGATCCGACTTTGGCAGCTTGACATCGGTCGTTTTGGGCGCAGGGCGAGGAGGACCAGCGTCCTCACGCGCCGAGGTGCGCGCCCCGCGAGGCCGGGGCGGACTGCGGCCTATGGTGGGATCGGGTCGCCGGCGAGAGCCTTGACCGTTGTAGATATAGCCATCGCCGAACGTGGAACTGAAGCCGGACCTGTAGGCCCCATTGCCGTAGGACCAGAACGTCTGGGCAGCGGCGTTTTCCGTCGCACCCAGCGTGCTGCCGGCCGTCGCGAGGACGAGAATGCAGACGCCGAACCCTCTGCCGCTCGAACCACTGGGAGACTTCCGCCAACTGGAGAAAACCACCTGAACACCCCCAGAACGCACTCGAAATGATGTTACCTCGCATCATAATGCGACGCCGCTGATTGCACAGTGCGCGCTGGACACAGTGTTCGCCAATTCCCTCAAAGTCCGGCTTACTTTTCCCGGTCGAGCATGGCTTGGGCAGCGCCCCGCAACCCGTCTGCCTGGTTGCCGAACTCACAAAGCGCATCGAGAGCACGACCAACGGCGGCTGAAAGTTCCTGCCGGGCCTGTTGCACGCCCGCCAATGAAACGAAGGTGGCCTTGCCCCGCGCCTCGTCCTTTCCCACGGCCTTGCCGGCGACGCTTGCCTCGCCGACGGCGTCGAGCAGGTCGTCCGAGATCTGAAAGCAGAGGCCAAGCGCTTCGCCGTAGCGCACCAGAGCTGCTGTTTGATCCGGGCCGGCACCGCTGATAATCGCACCGGCTTCGCAAGCGAACACGATCAGAGCTCCGGTCTTCATGGCTTGGAGACGACGAATGTGCTCGGCGTCGAGGGACGCGGGCGGGTCCAGCTTCTCAGCCGCGATATCCATGGCTTGTCCGCCGACCATGCCGTGGCGGCCGGCCGCCCGCGCCAGTCTGCGCGTCAGTTGAACAACGGCATCGGCGCTGATCAGGCCATGCGCACCTGCCAGGATCTCGAAGGACAGCGTCAGGAGCGCGTCGCCGGCAAGGATCGCCGTCCAGTCGTCGAACGCGGCCCATACCGTAGGTCGACCCCGCCGCAGTCGATCGTTGTCCATGGCTGGAAGATCATCATGTACGAGGCTGTAGCAATGCAGGCACTCGAGCGAGGCGGCGACTTCGACCGCCGCCTCCTGAGATCCCTCGAAAAGGGCCGCGCACTCCAGCACGAGAAAGGGACGGAACCGCTTTCCCCCGCCCAGCACGGCATGCCGCATGGCGGCAGCCAATCGCTCGGGGGTCCCGGTTGCCGCTGATGCATCCAAAATCTCGGCCAGCCGCGCGTCCGTTCGTCGCGCCGCCTCGCGCTGACGCCCCTCGAACATCGAGCCAGATGATCCCGACATGGCGTCCTATCAAGCCTCCGTTCGAGCCTGCGCCAACGCGCCTGAGAGGCTCTCCTATCCTGTGCGTCTGGGACTGGTCAGGCGCCGGAATTGCAGGTATAAGCCGCGCAACGATGACCCGGCGACCTTAACTAGCATAGCCGCTGCCGCTTCTGTTCTGGCGGCGTCCCGAGGTCGAGCGTGGCAGGAGAATACTCGACCATGGCCGTTCCAAAACAAAAAGTATCTCGGATGAAACGTGGGTTTCGCCGATCTGCCGATGCATTGGTCGCACCCAGTTACGTCGAGGACAAGGACACCGGCAACTTGCGTCGTCCGCATCACATCGATCTCAAGTCAGGTAAGTATCGCAAGCAGCAGGTGCTGCCGCCGAAGGTCGAGGTGAGCTGATCTTCCGGCACGCGAGCCCCACTGTTGAAGACTGGCTTTCCGCAAATCCCGACGCGGTAAGCCGGGCTGGCGTGGTCCCGGCCCGGCGCTATGGCGATCAACGTTCTGAGCCGATTTTACGAGGGTCCCATGTCACTCCGTGCTATTCCGCTCATGCTGATCCCCTTCATTTTGTACAACGTCACGGTGTTGTTCGGAGGCGCCGTCGTTGCCGACGAGATCATTCGCAAGCCGCTGTTCTCATTGCCGATGATGCGCGGATCGCGCTGGATTTTCTCGGCGGGCGATTTGATCATTCTCATCACCATGCTGGTGTTGTTCATTGAACTGCTGAAATCGACCTACACATCGTCGGTTTCCTTGATCGATCATGGCTTGTCGATGTTGGTGTTCATCGCCTGCCTGGTCGAATTCCTGCTTGTACCGCAAGCCGCCACGTCGGTATTCTTCTTCATCATGATTGCCTGCATGATCGACGTCGTGGCCGGCTATTCGATCGGTATTCGCACCGCCCGCCGCGACCTCAACATAGGCAGCGACAGCTGACGCCTCAATGCTTGGCGACGTTGCGCTTTAAGCGTTCTTAAGGTCTGGCGGCTAACCTATTCTCACGATGTGGTCCGGCCAAATGGGGCCGGCTCTCGACATCCAGGACGCCCGCGTTCCCTCCCTTGCATAAGGACGGGTAGGCGTCTTTGCCGTTTTTTAACCACGGGCGTTTCTGAACGTCTCGGCGCCGATGAGTGCAAGGATGGCTTCGACGTGACCGCCGATCACGACCACAAAGACGCCCTCCCGCTGGCGACGGGTGCAGTACCATCCCCAACTCGTACCTCGCACCCCGCTAGTGGCCCGGCACACGCCCAAGCCCCGTCCGGTCGCATGGGAACCAAGTCTCCCGCGTTCCGGATTGATCTGGTCGGCATCATGTCGGCGATGCAGGAGACGGCGTATCTTTGGGACGTGACGACGGACACCATCGTGTGGGAAAGCAATGCGCCCGAGGTTCTCGGTCTCGCGTCGGATGTCGGCATCTCGACGGGCACCGCGTTCCAACTGTTGATCGTACCCGAGCATCTGCAGCGGCGGCGGGATGCCGTCGCAATCGCCGGCGGAGCCGCTGTGAAAGGCCCCCATTATCGCGTGCAATATCGCTTCACACCGGGCGGACGCCGGGCCGACACGTCGATTTGGCTCGAGGATCACGGGAGCTGCTGGTTCGGTGAGGACGGCCGCTTGGTCAAGTCCCGCGGCATCATCCGGGTCATCAACGACCGATACCGCGATGAGCAAACGCTGCTCTACCGTTCCGATAATGACGAACTGACGGGACAGTTGAACCGGATCCGGCTGACGGACGCCCTGGGAGCTTTCGTCAGCCGCGCTGAGCAAAGTGGCCGCAGTTGCGGATTTCTCATTGCCGCGGTTAACAACTTGGCCATCATCAACGATACGTTCGGCTTCGATATCGGCGACGAGGTGATCGCTGCGACGGCCCAAGTTCTTCGCGGCCGCTTGCGAGGTGGCGATACCATCGGGCGCTATTCGTCCAATAAGTTCGGCATAATCCTGAACGATTGTGGACCGGCCGCCATGCGGGTGGCCGCAGAACGGTTCATCAAAGCGGTCCGCGAGACCACCATTCGCACGACCGCATGCCAGATCTCCGCAACCCTGTCGATTGGCGGCGTCCTCCTCCCGGATCAGGCCCACACCGCACAGCAGGCGCTGAGCAGGGCCCTGCAAGCCGTTGAAACAGTCAAATCGCGCCGGCACGATGCCTTTGTTCCCTTCGAGGTCAGCGACGCGCGCGAAACCACGCGTCAGCGCAACATCATGGTCGCGGACGAGATCATCTCTGCTTTCAACGAAAACCGCATGTTGCTGGCCTTGCAACCGATCGTCTCGATGCGCGATCGCAAGCCCGCCTTTTACGAGTGTCTGCTGCGTATCGAGAGACCCGATGGGATCGATGTCTCGGCAGGTGACTTCAACCCCGTGGCCGAGCAACTTGGACTCTCGCGGCTCATCGACCGCCGTACACTCGAACTCTCGATCGCGATCTTGAAGAAAAACCCGGAGCTGCATCTCTCCGTCAATGTGTCGGGTTTGACGGCCAGCGATCACGAATGGCTGGTCATCCTGCATCGGCTCAGCGGAGGGCGACGCGCGCTCACGGAGCGTTTGACGATCGAGATCACAGAGACGGCCACCATCCACTATGTCGACCTTTCGATCAATTTCGTGGACACGCTCAAGGAGCTTGGATGCCGCGTGGCAATCGACGATTTCGGCGCCGGGTACACGTCCTTCAAAAATCTCAAGCTGCTCGATGTGGATATGGTCAAGATCGATGGAACGTTCGTGCAGAACCTTTCCACCGAACCCTCTAATCGTGTTTTCATCAGGTCCCTGGTTGAAATTGCAAAGGCCTTCGGCCTTGAGACCGTGGCCGAATGGGTCGGCGATGAAGAGACAGCGCGGATCCTCGACGACTGCGGCATCACGTACATGCAAGGCTTCCATTTCGGTCGGCCGTTGATTGCGCGTGACCTCCCTTCGCTGGCGGGGGGCCGATCGGCTCAGCCTGCCTGAAGAGCAAGCCCACGCCGGCCCCGCCTCATCCACCGGGCCTCGCGCTAGCGAGCGCGCGGTGAAGGAGCATCACGGGCACCAGCCCCGCGGCCACGATAATCAAAGCGCTGGCGCTTGCCGCTTCCAGTTGCTCGAGCGACGCAAGGCTATAGACCTGGGTGGCGAGCGTCTCGAAGTTGAACGGCCGCAGCAGCAGCGTTGCAGGCAGCTCTTTCATCGCATCGACGAAGACCAGCAGGCCCGCAGTCGCCAACACGGGCATGAGGATCGGCAGATGCACGCGCCAGAGGGCGGAGAACGCGCCTTCTCCAAGCGTGCGGGCGACTGCGTCTAAGTTGGGGGAGATGCGTTGCAGTCCCGCCTCGATGCTTCCGAGCGCAACCGCGAGGAAACGGGCGGCGAATGCCATGAGCAGCGCGAACAGCGTGCCCGACAGCAGCAGCCCCGTTGAAATGCCGATCGTCCGGCGAAGGATGTCGTCGATCTGATTGTCCAGAGCCGCCAACGGAATAAGCACGCCCAGCGCCATCACGGTTCCCGGCAGCGCATACCCCAGACCGGCAAGCTGAACCGCCGGGCGCGTGAACCCGTTCGCCGCCACCCGCCTCGCGTAGGCCAGGACGACTCCCACAACAACGGCAAGGAGCGCAGTCAGGGAGGCCAGCATGACGCTATTGCCGGCAGCGCGCAAAACCGCCTCTGTGAACGCATCATGCCTGTGCGCGACCGCTTTGGCGGCAAGCAGGACCGACGGCAAGGCAAATCCCGCAGCGAAAGGGATTAAGCAGAGAGTGCCGGCGAGCAGAGCCCAACCGCGATTGAGTTCGGCAAACGGGATCGGGCGAACACGCGCCGTCAGCGAATGTGACCTGCCACGGCGCGCCCAGACTTCGGCAACCAGAACCAGCGCCACAAAACCCAGCAGCACGACGGAGAGCTGCGCAGCGCCGGCGAGGTTCGAGCGCTGCAGCCATGTTGTGTAGATCGTCGACGACAGCGTCCGGACTCCCAGGTACTGCACGGCTCCCAGATCGTTGAGGCATTCCATCAGCACGAGCGCCAAGCCGGCCGCCAGAGCAGGGCGCGCGAGAGGGAGCGCGACCGACGTGAACACGCCGAACGGTGTCCGCCCGAGGGTCCGTGCGACCTCCAGCGCGCAGGCCGATTGCTGTGCAAAGCTCGCCCGGGCCGTGAGGTAAACGTAGGGGTAAAGGACGCTGGACAGCACGAGCACGGCGCCGCCGGTGGAACGGACATCGGGAAACCAGTAGTCGGCCCGGCTCTTCCAGCCCGCCGCCGCCCTGAGAGCGCTCTGAACCGGACCCGTATAATCGAGAATCTCGCCCCAGGCGTACGCCACGATGTAGGTGGGCACGGCAAGCGGGATGACCAGCAGGGCATCGAGTATCCGGCGCCCGCGGAAACGATACATGGTCACCAGCCATGCCGACAACGTGCCGACAACCAGGGTCGTGACACCCACGCCGGCCATGAGCAGCAGCGTTTGCATCAGCGCATCAGGCAGAACGGTCGTGACCAAGTGTGACCATGCGCCCCCGCTCGGCCGCATTGCCAGCACGATGACGGACGCCACCGGCAGCAGGACGACGGCGACGATGACGGCCACCACGATCGTCCAGCCGGGTGACGCGCGTCGCCTTGCGCGCCAATCAGCAAGACGCCTTCGCGGAAGGGTCAGTACGCGAAAGTAGTCCGGATAAGGATCGATTTTTGGGTCGGGGCTCATCTCGTCTCACCGCGCCTTCATCTTGCGCGCCGTGTAAAGGACGATCTTGCTCGCCGGGTATGACAGCCAGCGTCAAGTTTCACGCGATGAAAGGGTTGCTTGGTGGGGCAGAGGCTAGCAGCCGGCGCGGACGCCGCCTCGGCAACTCGCGCCGCAAGAGCCCAGCAACGCTGAGGCCGCTGCCCGACGCCCTACAGTGCAACACTCGGTCTCCTCATCCGTAAAACTCCAACAGCCGCGGCCCGCTATCGGCGGGGCGGGGCTTGCGGGACCGCGCGCCGAGACCCGCCGTTTCGTCTTCAGGCTAAGTCAGGCTTCGCCTTCAGGACGGCAATATCACGCCTTTGCCGGTGGTTTGCGTATCGAACCGGCGATAGGCCTCTTCCGCCTGCTCCAGCGTCCAGCGATCGGTGAACAGCTTCTCGACGGCTATATTGTTATCGGCGACAAACTCCGCGCAATCGGCCTGACCTTGTTTCGAGAACGTCCACGACCCGACCAGCGTAATTTGCCGCCGCAGCAGATCAGGGCTGACGTCGAGTGTGACCTGACCGCGCTCGCCAACGAAACATGCCGTGCCCCACGACCGCGTTGCGCGCACGGCGGCGGCGCGAGCCGTCGGCGCCGATGAGGCGTCGAGCGCCTTGTGCGCACCCTCGCCGTGGGTGAGGGCACGGATGGCCTCGACCGCATCCACGCCATTGGGATCGATGACCTCGTCGGCACCGAACGCCCGCGCGAGCTCCCGGCGCTCGGCCGAGACATCGAGCGCAATCACCCGTGCCCCCATCGCGGCGGCGAGCTGCGTCGCCGAAAGCCCAACCGGCCCCTGACCGAACACGGCGATGGTCTCGCCGCCCTGTAGATTGACCCGCTTAAGGGCGCCATAGGCGGTGCCGGTTCCGCACGAGATGGCGGCGCCAGTCTCGAACGATAGGGCATCGGGCAGCGGTACCAATGTTCCCACCGGAACCTTCATGTAGCGCGCGTGGCCGCCATGGCCGCTGGAGCCGAACACGATCGTGCCTTCCAGACACATCTGCGACCAGCCGCCGTTGCAGTGCTTGCAGCCGCCGCATCCCTGATAGTGGTGATCCATGACGCGTTGGCCGATGCGGGCCTCGCGCTCGGTGACGCCTGTCCCCACCGCGACGACCACACCACACGGCTCGTGGCCCGCGATGACAGGCTCGGTAGCCCGCCTGAAGCCGGAGCTGGAATCGCCGGGCTTGAAGGTATCGCGATAGGTATGCAGATCGCTGCCGCACATTCCGGATGCTTTGATCTCGATAATCGCCTCGCGCGGGCCGGGCGTCGGGTCGGGAAACTCGCGCAATTCGAGCTTGCGATCACCCAGGAATACGACGCCCTTCATGATGATCTCCTTCACATGCAGATGAGCCAGCCGTCAGAGCGGCCATATCTTGCTTGTCATAGCACCGATCAGGCGGGTGAACACCGCACCCCGCTACAGTAACTGCGTCAGGCCCATGGCTTTGCCATACCGGCGGCTCGATTCGAGGAAGTCGCCATATTTCCGGTGCACAGCCGTATGCTGTACGCACGCGAGCAGCAGGCGATCACGGTCAAAGCTGCGGTTCTTGCCATAGTCCTCGAGCAGGATCTGCCCGAGTTCCTGGTTGTGGGGATCGTTGCCGATGCGGCAGGCAACCAGCGCCAGCTGCTCGACGAGCGGCGCCCGGTCCGTGCTGCTGTCGAGGTAGGCGCGGGTCCATCCCAGTGCCTGCGGCCCGTCGAGGGCCGTGGTCGAAGCGATAACGCGCTCAAGAAGCTGGCCCGGGCTCATGGTGTCGGCACCCGGCGGTTTCTTGATGACGGCCTCGCGGCCGTCGCCGGTCTGGCGCGCATGCCATGCGTTGCGATTGAGATAGGAGGTCGCGACGTAGAGCAGCTTCAAGCGCTGCGAATGCTGGAAGGTGTCGTAAAACCAACCGAGCGTGTTCAGGTACTCGTAGCAGTGCTGCGGGATCGAGAAATTGAGCGTGTCCTGCGTCTCGAGCAGCACCTGGGCAGCGCCCACTTGCAACACATCGAGGATCTGGCGTGGACCCTTGCCGGCCAGCAGCAGGTCGCTCAGAGCCTCCTGTAACTCAGGCTCCTGACAATGCAGCACGACCGTGATGAAAGCCGCGGCTTCGTCTTTCGTCAGCGCCTGGGTCTGACGCAGGATTTCGGCTTCTTTCGCCGTGCTGCCGCCGTAGGGAATGGCCGACATCTTCTGCTTCTCGATGTAGTGCGTGATGCAATTGCAGGCCATCTCGTAGGTCGAATACCAGCGTGGGCCGACGCCGATGTCGAGGGCGCCCGCATAGAGCACGTGGTGAGCGTTGTCCCAGCCGACGAAGTTGCCAAGTTCGACCGTGGCGCGGGCGCGGAACGATTTGTGGCCCGTGGTGTAGGAGCGGTTCAGGTAAACGCGGTCCTGCAGATCGATGAGGCCGGCGAACACCAATTGCGCCAGCGCTTCCTTGCGGTGCGCTGGCTCTTCCATGATGCCGAGGAACACGCGGTAGGCTTCAAGGACGTGGCCGCGATGCACGAGATCCAGCCACTGGTCGAGCTTCTGGTCGATCGAGCCGCCGATGTACTCGGGCTCCTGATCGGGCCAGTGCACGACCGGCTTCACCGGCGGCCCGTCGATCGGCTTGCCGCTGCGGGCGTAATGGCCCGGCGCCTTGTTGATCTTCTGGTTCCAGATGTCGAGACCGGTCGGAATGTACCAGATCGTCTGCGCCATCGGCAGGCCGGCGAGGCTTTTCGGTAGCACACGGGCAAGATGCGTGGTGGCCCGCGCGCTGAGCAGGCAATGGTCGTTGTTGACGAAGTTGACAAAGCCTTGGTCGATGCGCTCGTGATAGGGGACGTGGGTCAGCGGCGCATGGATGCGCACGCCTTCGTTGACGATCTCTGGCAGGGGCCGACCAGCCTTGACGAGCCCGTAGTAGGCTTCGCTCGCGCCGACCTGATCTCGGGCCAGGATGCGATCTTCGAGCCTGTCATACAACACGCGTGTCTCGATATCGCGGGCGGCCGCGGCTGCCGGTGCTTGGGCCATGGCGTCTCTCCCATATCGGCCGGTCGCAAGCGTTGCTTCGGCGTTCGAGACGCCGGCATTCTTGTGGCGGCAGTTCCGATGTGCCGTTCGATAGCCTCAATGTTGCACAACTTGATGGCTCCGGGAAAGAAGATCCATC
>JBKJYG010000124.1:0-6664 GCA_046715905.1 Hyphomicrobiaceae bacterium
ATCCCGACCTCGTCAGCGTGTTCGCCGGCACCGTGCTCAATCAGACCGGACAGGCCGTCGAGGTGATCCTCATCACCATGCTCGTCTACCTGAGCCTCAGCCTGATCACGTCGATGTTCATGAACTGGTTCAACGCGCGCATGGCGCTGGTGGAAAGATAACCGCGATGCCGCCCGCCACGATGGTCGACAACTCCGCGATGCGCCGCCCGCCCATCGCCATGTTGGGCCCTGTCGCCTGGGCGCGGCGCAACCTTTTTGCCACGTGGGCCGATACCGCACTGACCATTGTCGCCGTTCTGATCGTCTGGAAGCTTGGCGGAGCGATCCTCAACTGGGCGGTTCTCTCGGCGGTCTGGACCGGAAACGATGGTGCGGCCTGCCAGGCCGCCAATGCCGGCGCGTGCTGGCCGTTCGTCACCAACAAGTTCAGCCAGTTCATGTACGGCCGCTACCCCGATGCCGAGCGTTGGCGGGTCGATTTCACCTATCTCATCGGCCTCGGCGTGCTGGTGCCGCTGCTCGTTCCCGGCACCCCGAAGAAGAGCTGGTTCGCGCTGTTTGGCGTCGTCGTCTATCCCATCTTGTCGTGGATTTTGCTCTCCGGCGGCGTCCTGGGTCTCGCCCGCGTCCCGACCGAGTTGTGGGGTGGTCTGCTGGTCACGTTGACGGTCGCCAGCGTCGGCATCGCGGGTTCATTCCCGATTGGTATCATCCTGGCGCTGGGCCGACGCTCGAGGATGCCGATCGCGCGCTGGGCGTCGATCTTTTTCATCGAGTTCGTCCGCGCCGTGCCCCTGGTCACCATCCTTTTCATGTCGTCCGTCATGTTGCCCCTGTTTCTGCCCGAAGGCGTGACCCTCGATAAGCTGCTGCGCGCGCTCATCGGCGTCATGCTGTTTGCGGGTGCCTACATGGCTGAAACCATTCGCGGTGGACTGCAGGCGATGCCGCGGGGGCAATTCGAGGCCGCCGACTCGCTGGGCCTCAGCTATCCTCAAAAGATGGGCCTGATCATCCTGCCGCAAGCTTTGAAACTGGTCATTCCCGGCATCGTAAACTCGTTCGTCGGCCTGGCCAAGGACACGAGCCTCGTCCTGATCATCGGCATTTTCGACCTGCTTGGCATCGTTCAGCTCAATCTTACCGACGCCAAATGGTTTGCCCCCGGGACCGCGATGACAGGCTATGTATTCGTCGGGCTCATCTTCTGGACGATCTGCTTTGGCATCTCGCGCTATTCCAATTTCATCGAGCGCCGTCTCGCGGTTGGCGATCAGCGGTAGCCAGGGCTCAGCAGGAATTTCACCGTGGGTGTGCCGACAAAGCGATTCGGCAGGGCTCTCGGCTGCTTCGCCGACCCACTGAGAACAAACGCGGAATAAAAATCTAAGGTCAATGCCCTATCAATAGGTTAAACCGGCTTGCGTCTGGAGAACAAAAGATGTACATTGGTGGTCAATTGCGCTGATCTGCAACTCATGGAATAAGGGGAAGGGGACATGACCGCACTGCAACTCCGGGTCGTGGAAGGGGAATTAATGGACAAGTCGAAGGCGCTCGAGGCTGCGCTGGCTCAAATCGAAAAGCAGTTCGGCAAGGGCTCGATCATGAAGCTCGGAGCCAACGACAAGTCCTACGATGTGGAGGCAATTTCGACGGGCTCGATCGGCCTTGACATCGCGCTTGGCATCGGAGGCCTGCCAAGGGGGCGGGTGGTTGAAATCTACGGTCCCGAATCCTCGGGCAAGACCACTCTGACGCTACAGGTCATCGCTGAAGCTCAGAAAATCGGCGGTACTTGCGCGTTCATCGATGCGGAACACGCGCTGGATCCCCTCTACGCGCGCAAGCTTGGCGTCAAGGTGGAGGATCTGCTTATCTCGCAGCCCGACACCGGTGAGCAGGCCCTTGAGATCGCCGATACGCTGGTGCGCTCGGGCGCCGTCGATGTGCTCGTGATCGACAGCGTTGCAGCTCTGACGCCGAAGGCTGAGATCGAGGGTGAAATGGGCGACAGCCTGCCCGGGCTGCAAGCGCGGCTCATGAGCCAAGCCCTGCGCAAGCTGACCGGATCGATCGCCAAGTCGGGGTGCATGGTCGTCTTCATCAATCAGATTCGCATGAAGATCGGCGTGATGTTCGGCAACCCGGAGACGACCACGGGCGGCAATGCCTTGAAGTTCTACGCCTCCGTGCGCCTCGATATTCGTCGCATTGGGCAGATCAAGATACAGGACGACGTGGTCGGCAGCCAGACGCGCGTCAAGGTGGTCAAGAATAAAGTGGCGCCGCCGTTCAAGCAAGTTGAGTTCGACATCATGTACGGCGAGGGCATCTCGAAGACAGGCGAACTCGTGGATCTTGGCGTCAAGGCCCAGATCGTGGACAAGTCAGGGGCCTGGTTCTCCTTCAAGGGTGAGCGGATCGGGCAGGGCCGGGAAAATTCCAAAGCGTTCCTGAAACAAAATCCCAAAATCGCCGATGAGATCGAGCGGGCGATCCGGGCCAACGCGGGTTTGATCGTCGACAAAATGCTTCAGGCTCCCGCTGACGAAAAAGAGGCCGGCGACGCGGACGATGGTCCGGACGCCGATGGGGTGCTGCCGGAGGTCGATGACGAAGTGACAAAGAAGGGAATGCGCGCCCGCCGCTGACCAGGAGCCACGGCGTTCGGTGGACAGGCCCCGACGCCGCCTCTAGAACAAGACGCGGCTTTTCTGCCCCGTTGCGGCCGTCTCGGATTTTCGTGTCGGGGGCAGAGCAGCCACGGAGCCCACTCACGATGACAGACCCACGATGACAGACCCCCGATGACAGGCGTCAACGAGATCCGCTCCACATTCGTCGATTTCTTCCGCCGCAACGGGCACGAGCACGTCGCCTCCTCGCCGCTGGTACCGCGCAACGACCCGACGCTGATGTTCACCACGGCCGGCATGGTTCAGTTCAAGAACGCGTTTACCGGTCAGGAAACGCTTCCCTACAAGCGGGCTGTGACCGCGCAGAAATGCGTGCGCGCGGGCGGCAAGCACAATGATCTCGATAATGTCGGCTATACGGCTCGGCATCACACTTTTTTTGAGATGCTGGGAAATTTTTCGTTCGGCGATTATTTCAAGTCGACGGCGATCGAACTTGCCTGGTCGCTCATCACCAAGGACTATGCGCTTGATCCCAAGCGTCTGACGGTCACGGTCTACCACGATGACGACGAGGCCTTCGGAATCTGGAAGAAGCTGACCGGCTTGCCCGACTCGCGCATCATCCGGATTGCCACGTCCGACAACTTCTGGGCCATGGGAGACACCGGGCCTTGCGGCCCGTGCTCCGAGATCTTCTTTGATCATGGCCCGAAGATCGCCGGCGGTCCTCCAGGCTCGGCGGACGCCGATGGCGACCGCTTCATCGAGATCTGGAATCTCGTTTTCATGCAGTTCGAGACCCAGCCGGACGGTCAGCGCCGTCCCTTGCCCAAGCCGTCCATCGATACCGGCATGGGGCTCGAGCGGATCTCGGCGGTGCTCGAGGGGACCCATGACAACTATGAGATCGATCTTTTCAAGGCGCTGATCGCGGCCTCGGTCGAAGCGACGGGGGTGAAGGCCGACGATGCGCATAAGGCCTCCCATCGGGTCATTGCCGACCACCTCCGCTCGACCAGTTTCCTGATGGCCGATGGCGTGCTGCCCTCCAACGAAGGCCGCGGCTATGTGCTGCGCCGTATCATGCGCCGCGCCATGCGGCACGCCCACCTGCTCGGTGCGCACGAGCCGCTGATGTACCGCCTTGTTCCGGCGCTGGTGCGCCAGATGGGGGACACCTATCCCGAGCTGGTACGCGCGCAGCCGCTCATCACCGAGACGCTGCGGCTCGAGGAGACCCGGTTTCGCCGGACCCTCGAGCGTGGCCTTGGGCTCCTCGGCGAGGCCAGCGCGGACCTGAGCTCCGGCCACACCTTTCCCGGCGACGTTGCATTCAAGCTGTACGATACCTTTGGCTTTCCCCTCGACCTCACCCAGGATGCCCTGCGGCCGCGAGGCATCGAGGTCGACACTTCGGCGTTCGATCAAGCGATGCAGCGCCAGAAGGCCGATGCGCGGCGGGCCTGGAAGGGGTCGGGAGAGGCTGCAACAGAGGAGGTGTGGTTCGAGGTCAAGGAGAAGCAGGGGGCGACCGAGTTTTTGGGCTACGAAACCGAGGTCGCGGAGGCGGAGATTCGGGGCCTGTTCAAAAGCGGTCGGGCAAACAGCCTCCTTGTGGACGGCGATGAAGGCCAGATCATCGTCAATCAGACACCCTTCTACGGCGAGTCGGGCGGTCAGGTCGGCGATAGCGGGCTCATCAAAGGCGCCAATGGCGCGCTGTTCCGGGTCAGGGATACGCAGAAGAAGCTTGGCGATCTGTTGGTGCACGTCGGACAGGTCGAGAAGGGCTCCTTCGAGGTGGGACAAGCGGTGCAGCTTGTCGTTGACCAAGCGCGCCGCTCGCAAATTCGCGCCAACCACTCGGCAACGCATCTTTTGCATGAGGCGCTGCGCGAAGTTCTCGGAACGCATGTCGCTCAGAAAGGCTCGTTGGTGGCTCCCGACCGATTGCGGTTCGATATTTCACACAGCAAGCCCATGACGGCGGCCGAGCTGGCGGAAGTCGAGGCGATGGCGAACGACTACGTCCGGCAAAACGGGCCAGTGGACACACGGCTCATGAGCCTCGAGGACGCGCGTGCGACGGGTGCGATGGCGCTGTTCGGCGAGAAGTACGGCGACGAGGTGCGCGTGGTCTCGATGGGGATGGGCCGCGCGGGCTCCAAAGCCAACCGCCCGTGGTCGGTCGAACTCTGCGGCGGCACGCACGTCGCGCGGACGGGCGATATCGGCCTCATTCGCATTGTCGGTGAAAGTGCGTCAGCGGCCGGCGTGCGGCGCATCGAGGCGCTGACGGCCGAGGGAGCGCGCACCTACCTGGGAGATCAGGATCGGCGGGTCCGCGAGATTGCCGCTCTGTTGCGGGCACGGCCCGAAGAGCTCGTCGATCGCGTCAAGGCCTTGGTCGATGGCGGCAAGGCGCTCGAGCGTCAGTTGGCCGAGGCCAAGCGGGCGCTGGCGCTGGGCGGGGGTGATCGGCCAAACGAGGCCTCGAACGGCAGCTTGCGTCAGATCGGCACCGTCAAACTGCTCGCCCGCATGGTGGAAGGTCTCAATCCCAAGGACCTTCGTGGTTTGGTGGATGAAGCCAAGACGCAGATCGGGTCGGGTGTGGTTGCCATCGTAGGCGTGACGGATGACGGCAAAGCGGGATTGGCCGTCGGCATCACCGCGGATCTGGTCGCGAGGTTCAGCGCGGTCGACCTCGTGAAGGCGGGCGCAGAGGCTCTTGGCGGCAAGGGCGGCGGCGGCCGACCCGACATGGCGCAGGCCGGCGGTCCGGACGGCAGCAAAGCCGCGGCTGCCCTGAAGGCGATCGAGGCCAAGCTGGCGCCGTAAATCCAATCGAGCCCGCAACGAGGAACTTACCTCGGGATCTGACGTCGTTAAGCTCCAGCTGTCGGGAGCTTTGTCATGTTCATAGTTCACGATCGGTTGCTGTGCTCGTGCCTGACCGTCATTGCCATCCTAACTCTGGCGCCGGGATCGGCAGAGGCGCCACAAGCCCGCCGCGAACGCACCGATGCAGCCTAGCCCCGTCCGCGATCCACGCTGGCGTTAGAAGTTGACCTCGACCGGGCACGAGGGTCGCCAGACCGATCGACGGACGCTCTGGCAGCTATACGACGAGGCGCTGAAAGCAGGACCACGATCCAATGCTGCCAGCGTCGAGCGGCGACCGCCGGGAAGCGCGGTGCGCCTTGAAGTCGACAAGGCCATCGTTGGAGTTTTCGTGTTCGGTGAGCAGGATAAGATCACCGCCTTATATCCCGCGACCATTGGCAGCGCGGAGACGCGGAAAATCCAATCTACACCTACGATCCCGCCAAGCTGGACTTCAAAGAGGTCACCGCCATCGAGATGTTCGACATTCAGCCCGACCCCAACAATCCTGTCGGGCTGGTGTGGATCGCGCTCAGTGGAAAGGGTTATGGCATCCACGGCTCTCCGGATCCCTCAGGCATCAGCCGGCAGCTCTCGCACGGATGTGTCCGCCTGACAAAACTGAGATGCGCTCGACCTTGCCAAGGCGGTGCGGAAAGGCGTTCCGGTTGAATTTCAGGAAGCCGGGCGCCCAAGCCAGTCACGTAACGGGCGGCAAGGCGGCAACGTAACCGTCCCTCAGTTGGCGAAGGCGGTGCGGGGAAGCCGCCTAGAGGCGGCTATTTGAGCGCCTCGTTGCTGCCGGCCCGCACCAGCGAGGCCCCCGCGGCCGGTCCAAGTTCTCGCTTGCGTATTGGGCGGGCGCAGCCTAATTAAGCGCGCCGGGCTCATCAAGCTCGTCTTCCCACGCGACCGGGGCCGTAGCTCAGCTGGGAGAGCGCGTGAATGGCATTCACGAGGTCAGGGGTTCGATCCCCCTCGGCTCCACCAGCTATATCAATGACTTGAAATGGGATTGCAGAACGTCGCCGAGGGCCTTAGTGCCAATTTCGGGCCAATCAGAAAGGTCGAACGCGGCTCCTTGACTTCTAAGACCGGGGCCTCACCGGGGCGGTAAGATACTTGATATGACGC
>JBKJYG010000125.1:0-4244 GCA_046715905.1 Hyphomicrobiaceae bacterium
ATATCGGACCGGGCGCGGGCGTGCATGGTGGCCAGGTGGTGGCGCAGGGAACGCCCGACGAGATCATGGCCAATCCTGGCTCCCTCACCGGCGAGTATCTGACGGGCATGCGTCAGATACCAATTCCCGACGTGCGTCGCGTTTCCGTCAAAGGCCGGCGCCTGAAGGTGATCGGGGCCCGCGAGAACAATTTGAAGGACATCACGGCCGAGATTCCGCTCGGCGTGTTGACGTGCGTAACGGGCGTCTCCGGCGGCGGCAAATCGACGTTTTTGATCGACACCGTCTATAAAGCCGTTGCGCGCAAGCTGAATGGCGCGCGCGAGGCCCCGGGCGCCCACGACAAGCTCGAAGGGCTCGAATTCCTCGACAAGGTAATCGATATCGATCAGTCTCCGATCGGTCGCACGCCGCGCTCAAACCCGGCCACCTATACCGGGGCGTTCACGCCGATGCGTGACTGGTACGCCGGTCTGCCCGTATCCAAGGCGCGGGGCTACGGGCCCGGGCGCTTCTCTTTCAACGTCAAGGGCGGAAGGTGCGAAGCCTGCCAGGGCGACGGCGTGATCAAGATCGAGATGCATTTTCTTCCCGACGTGTACGTCACCTGCGACCAGTGCAAAGGCAAACGCTACAACCGCGAGACGCTCGACATCACCTTTCGCGACAAGTCGATCGCCGACGTGCTCGACATGACCGTGGTGGAGGGAGTTCAGTTCTTCCAGGCCGTGCCCTCGATCCGCGACAAGCTAGAGACGCTGCACCGCGTCGGCTTGGGATATGTAAAGATCGGCCAGCAGGCGACAACGCTGTCGGGCGGCGAGGCCCAGCGCATCAAGCTCGCCAAGGAGTTGTCACGGCGGGCCACCGGCCGCACCCTCTACATTCTCGACGAGCCAACCACGGGCCTGCATTTCCACGATGTGGCGAAGCTGCTCGAGGTGCTGCACGAACTGGCCAATGCCGGCAACTCGGTGGTGGTGATCGAGCACAATCTCGAGGTCATCAAGACCGCGGATTGGGTGATCGACCTTGGTCCCGAAGGTGGCGACGGCGGCGGTCGCATCGTCGCCACCGGCACGCCCGAGGAGGTGGCTAAGACCAAGGGAAGCTATACGGGCAAATACCTGCGCGATCTGTTGAACCGGCGCAAAGCAGCGAGCCGCGGTGGCAAACGCGAAGCCGCCGAATAGAGCCTCACAGCGGTCGTGACGGCGACCAGTCGTAGATCCGCTGCAAGGTGCCTCCCATCAAGGCTACCCGGTCGCTGTCGGACAGGCGATCGGTCACCCGAAACGCCTCGACCCCTTGCGCGTAGGTCAAGAACGCGACCGCCCGCGTCCAGTCCGTGCCCCACATGCAGCGATCAAATCCAAACGCATCGAAGATGCGGCAGAGCGGGTCCCACAGATCATTGTAGGGAAAAGGTTCATGCGACAGCGTACCGGCGCCGCTGATCTTCACGACGACGTTTTTATGCGCCGCCAATTCGAGCAGCTTTGGGAGTTCCGCGAACGGTTGGGCTGGAACAGGGTGCTCGAAGGGCTGCTGCAGGCCCAGATGGTCGATAACCAGCATCGTTTCGGGATTGCGGGCGGCCAGCGCTTGGGCCTGGTCCAGGCGGCCCCAGCACAGCAGGTTGACCGGGAAATCGTGACGGGCGGCCTCGGCCAGAACCCGATTGATCCCCGGATCATCCGGATCGGGCGACAGGCCGCGAGCCATCATGACCCGGATTGCGACCGCGCCATCGGTCGCCGCCCACTCGGCAATCGTATCGGCGACCTTGGGATCGGTCGGGTCGACCGGCTTGATCAGGCCGAAGCGGCCCGGATGGGCGGCGTAAACCTCTTTCGCGTAACTGGCATCGTAGCGATACATGGCAAACGGCGAGACCAGCAGCGCGCCATCAACGCCGACCGCGTCCATCGCAGCCACCATGTCGGCGCCGGTGACCTCCGGCGGACCATGCAGAACGCCGACCCATGGCCGGCCTGGATGGTTGCGTTCGTAGGCATGAACTTGAGAGTCGATTGTCAGCATGAGTTCACCCGTGCAGGATGCCGATGGCGATGCGCGTCGAGATCCGAATTCGATGGCCTGCATGTCCGACATCGGTTGCAGGACTGCGGCGAGGATTTAGCCACGCACGTTCAGAGGCACATTTCAACAGCTATCCCAGCAAGTCAGAACCACGCACGCCAGCGCCGCGTCAGGGCAGCGATGCCGTCGAGCTCCGACAGCGGCGCCAGAGATGATCCTCGCGCCGGGCCGCGGTCCGCCCGTCACTTGGTCTCGAGTTGCGGCAATCGGGAGCGATCCTCCGGATCGAGCCAGCCCTTGAAGTTGGGCTTGCGCTTTTCGGCGAACGCCGCCCGCGATTCCATCAGGTCGTTCTTATCGCCGTGCTCGTGCAGCTTGGCTGCCAGCGCTTTGTGAGCATCGGAGGGTTCCGGCCGCATGCGGCGCATCATATGCACGGTGTTGACGCGCGCAGCCGGAGGCAGCGATAGCAGATGCTCGGCCATGGTCATGGCGGTCGAAATCAATTCAGCCTGAGGCGCGATCCGGTTTAGAAATCCGACTTGATACAGTCGTTCGGCCGTGAAGCGGAACCCCAGCGCCATCTCCATCGCAATTGGATAGGGAACATTCGCCAGATGCCCGTGATTGTAGCCGCCCAGCAGCCAGCGTTTGGCCTCCGACACCTCGAAGACGGCTTCCGGCACCGCGACACGCAGATCGGTACGCTCGACCAGCGTGAACCCGCCACCCATGGCAAATCCGTTCACGGCAGCAATGACCGGCTTCTCGAGCGTGCCATTCATGAACGGATCCGGAACCTTGGACGGCGTGCCGCCGGCCGTGCCCTTGACCAGCGACTCCTTCATGTCCTCTCCGGCGCAAAAGCCGCGGCCGGTGCCAGTGAAGATCGCGACCTCCAAGTCTTTGGCATTGCGGAATTCGGTCCAGGTTTCGGCCAGCATCTGGCGCATCTCGGCGCTGAGCGCGTTGAGGCGCTCGGGCCGGTTCATGCGCACGATCAAGACCTGCCCGCGACGTTCCGTTTCAACGACCGCCATGCGGTGCTCCCATTGTTGACGCGGCCAGCCGCCGCCCTCGATGAGCTTAGTGCGGATGACCGCACTCCAAAAGTGCACCAGCGATTGACACCTGGGGCCAGCTTGGCGATCCAGCACCGGGCCGATCCGCCTGGCAGGCGGCCCATCGCCCGCCCAAGCTCTCCTGCAAGCTGTTCTCGAACATTTTGCCGCGTTCGCTCACCGGCCGCACTTGCATAACATCCTGAAGGCTCCAAGAGGCTAGCTATGCTGATCCGATCGAATGCCGTGCCGCTATCGAAGCTGTTGGTCTGCCTGCTTGCGTTTGCTGGCTTGCTCGCCGACGGCGCCCAGGCAGAACAGAAATCGTTCATCATCGGCAATTCGAATTACGCCCACACCACCAGCCTTCCCAATCCCGTCAACGATGCGCGCGATCTGGCTGCCCGGCTGCAAGCCTCGGGACACCAAGTGACGCTGGGCCTGGATGTCAATCGAACCCAGTTCCTGCAAAGCTTCCAATCATTCGCGGCCTCGCTGCGAACCGAGGATCTGGCGCTGGTGTTCTTTGCCGGTCACGCTTTGCAGATCGGCGGCGAGAATTACCTGTTTCCGGTCGATGCGCGCGTCGAAAAGGAGGCTGATGCCCGTTCGCATCTGGTGCCGCTGAATGCCCTTCTCGCAGATCTGTCGCGCACCACGCGCAGCCGCATCGTGATCCTTGACGCATGCCGCAGCAATCCCTTCGCCGACGAGATCGCCAACGCTCAGGCCACCCGGTCGGGCGGTCTCTCGAGGGGTCTCGCACGCGTGTACGCGGGCGTCGGATCGTTCATCGCCTACTCGACCCAGCCGGGCAACGTCGCCCTCGATGGCAGCGGTCGCAACAGCCCCTTTACCGACGCCCTGTTGCGGCATTTGGCTTTGCCCGGCGCTGACGTTCACGCCGTCATGCGGCGGGTGCGCGCGGATGTGCAGCGGGTGACGAATGAGCAGCAGATCCCTTGGGAAAATTCGTCCCTGGTCGACGAGGTCGCGTTTGTCGGGCAGGCGGCAGGCAGCAGTGATCAACCAGCCCGCCTGTCTCCTCCTCCGCCGGCTCTGCCCGCCCCCCCCCCCCCGCGAGCATAGAGCGCCCCCCCCGCCCCGACAGCTTACCCGCAGCCCGCCCAAAGCTATAAT
>JBKJYG010000126.1:0-2774 GCA_046715905.1 Hyphomicrobiaceae bacterium
AGGTGTCGTCGCCCAGGCCGCCGACCATGAGGTCGTTGCCCGAACCGCCGTCGAGCAGATCGTTGCCCGCGCCCGCGTCGAGCACATCATCGCCGGCGCCGCCGCTCAGCCTGTCGTCGCCCGAACCCGACGTGATGACGTTGTCTGCGGCGTTGCCGGTGCCCGTGAAATCAACGTCACCCTGGGCAACGAGGTTTTCGACGCCCGGCGTCGTCTCCAAGCTGAAACTGGCCAAGGTTGCGGTTTCGACGATGACCGTATCGTTGCCGCCCGCCGGCGTGGAACCCGCGCTCGCGCTGACGGTATCGCCGACGCTATCGACGACGTAAACATCATCCCCATCGCCGCCGGCCATGGCATCGTTGCCTGACCCGCCGTCGAGCAGATCGTTGCCCGCGCCCGCGTCGAGCACATCATCGCCGGCGCCGCCGTCAAGCAGATCATCGCCACCGCCTCCGAGCAGCACATCCCTGCCGCCCAGCCCAAGCAGGACGTCATTGCCCTCGCCGCCCACGAGGTAATCGTCCGCCTCACTGCCGACCAGGAAAAGGTCCTCGGTCTCGTCCTCCACCGCCGCCAAGCGGCTGAGAAGCGACATCGGCTTGGGCTGAGTTAACTCGACCAGCGAACTTGAACCTGCAACGATCGTCGTTGACGTTAAGATTTGGCCGCCCGTCGCGCCTTCGGAAACCGTATCCTCATAGAAACCGAACTGCCCGGAATGCCCAAATCCGGCTACCGGAAGCGGTTTGAAGGAAACTCCGTTCGATGTAGAATCGCTGGTGGTTGTCAGCGTCAAGTCGTTCGAGAAGGCCGAATTAAATACCGAGTTAAATTCAACCGGCTGGGTTGCAGTTTCCGGCGTCGGAAAAGCGTCGGCCTTCGCCGCATCGTTGCGGACGAGAACAAAATCCAGGCCGAACAGAAGCGCCCCATAACCCAATTGACGTAGGCCGAGCGCGCCGCTCCCAATTCCCGATAATCGCTGGAGACTTTCACTGAGCTCAGTTTTTAAGCCCGCCACCCGCCAGCCGGGCAGGTCTGGTATCCAATCGTTCAACTCATCAATTGTTTGGCCGTCATCGCCGTCCGGGGGGGCAATCCCTCCGAACGCGGGCGCCTCCGCGCTCGCCGCAGTCACACCATCGGTGAACTCGAAAACCGACGTGTTGAGGACGATTTTGGCGTACGCACTTCCGAACCGGAAATCCCAATCAGCAGAATAGACATTATCATTGGCGCTGGCGCCAATAAATAGAACGGTGCCTGTATTCGAAGAACTCATGTTTTGATGTTCCGCAACGCCCGAATCGACATTAGCCCAAAAAACTTGCGCGCAACTGACTTGAGCCGCTTGACGATAATCCAACTATGTCCACGTTTTTCAAAGCTTTGTCTAGATTGGATCTACCTGGACTAAAGCCCAGTGCGGCCCTGCGGCAGCGTGCGTTTCTGACGCGCTCAAAAGCCGTCACGGGAAGCGATGCGCGCATGCCGGAGCCCCGGAAATGGCGCAATTCACCGCGGCAGCGATGCGGCCGACCCAGGACCCGATCATTATCTCGCGTCCGCGTTAGCGTTAACGCTGGAGCGGATACGCACGATAATTGACGTCGAAAGAGCGCCTAAACTGGGCGCACATCATTACCCGGCCAGCTCGAGGTCGGCTTTTCACCTGATGGCTCGGCGGGGCTCATATTTCGCGAGGACGCGACGGGCCTCGACCACGACGCCGTCGGCAATGGCGGCATGGCCCTCAGCCGTTGGATGGAAGGCGCCGGAATAGAGGCTCGCCAGCACGACCTGGAACCAGGAATAGGTCTTCACCGGAAGGGCCTTCTGAAGGATCGTCTTGCTGACATGGAAATTTCCCGTCATGAAGCCGTCGTTTGGCGTACGGAACCAGCGCTGCCGGGGCGCATAGGCCCGCCAGTCCGCCGGATTGAAGGGCTCCCACTGGCCATCGACCTTGCGCGGCATTCTCAAATCATCGGCCGAGCTGAGCGCGTTGTCGTTGAAGCCCGCGCAGATGCTATGCCCGCCAAACGCCGCGCGATGGCCATCGGCGAGCGTCCAGCCATGGAGGCGGCTCGTGTCCTGCATGATGCCATCCAGCCGCTCGGCGGCCACCATGCTGTCCCGCGCCTTGGCTTCCGAGAGCGCGAAATCGCCGACCACCGTCATGCCGCCGCGACCGTTTGGACATATCGACTTGCCATCCTCGAGCAATGTCAGGGGCGGGTAGGAGACGAGGATCACCCGATCCGCCTCCTTCCAGGGAATGTGCAGCACGTTGTGAATGGCGCGATTGAGCGACTTGTAGCGATCGTCCAATCGATCAAGAAGCTGGGTTGCCTCGAGGAAGCCGTGCACCTGACCGATCCATCCTCCGACGCGGCGCAGCAGTGACTGATCGGCCAGCACGGCATTGGCCAGCAGCCGCGCGAAGCCGATATCGTTGCCACCGACCGAAACCAGGAGCAGGTCGATCCGGCGCGCATCCTCGGGGTCACATTTCCTGAGCACCAGGCCACCCTGCAGTTCGGGAACCTTGCCGCCAAGATGATACGCTTCGGGCAGATCGAACTCGGGGGCCAGCTTCAACCCGCATTGCGCCTGCGCCACGGCTGAGAGCTGGGAGAGATCGGGCGGGCTTGGCACCCACTCGTGACCCTTGTACCGCAAGAACAGGCCTTCGGTGATCTCGGCCCCCGAACACGCCTGACTGACAAATGTGACCGCCCGGTGCGGGTCTTCGATCGCGAGTTGTAGGG
>JBKJYG010000127.1:0-2783 GCA_046715905.1 Hyphomicrobiaceae bacterium
ACGGTGAGATGACGCCGGCCAATCTCTCTGCCGGCGGCGTCGAGCTGTATGCGGTGTGCGGGCGAAAGGTGGTCAAAGCCACGGATGAGAAGCGGGCAGCTGCCGAGAACGAATTGCAGATGAAAGAGTTCGAGCGGCTCGCCCAGCGCCATCTGTTTGACCTGCGCAAGGACGCCTTGATCGAGGTCCGTTGAACGATCAGACGTGATCGGGCGCGCCAGTCGCGTTGAAAAGATGCAAGCGCGTGTCGGTTTGCGGTAAGCTTGGGACGGTTCCGTCGATAAGGACTTCGCCCGTGTCCGCAGCGGCAGCGGCTTTGAATTCTTCCCTTCCCCTGGCCGTCACCATGGGCGATCCCGCTGGCATCGGGCTCGACATCGTGCTGCGGGCGTGGGCCGACCGCGCCCACAGACCCCTGCCACCTTTCGTGTTGTACGCAGACCCGGCCAGTGTCCGGAGCCGGCTTGACCAGCGCGGTGCGGGCGCGACCCCCATCTCTATCCTGGAGGATGCCCCTCCCCTCGTCCCGGCTCAGCCTGACGCGCTGACGATCGTGCCCATCCGGCTCGCCGAGGCTGCCGTTCCGGGTCGCCCGTCGGCCCGCAACGGCGGGGCTATCATCGCCGCTATCGAAGCGGCGACGCGAGCTGTTGCCGAAGGAAAGGCCGCAGCGGTCGTGACCAACCCGATCTCGAAGGAAGTGTTGTACGCGGCTGGCTTTTCGCATCCAGGACACACCGAATTCCTGGGCGAACTGGCCCGCCGATATTGGCCGGGCGCATCCGCTCAGCCCGTGATGATGTTGGCCGCCGATGATTTGCGCGTCGTCCCCGTCACCGTACATATCCCGCTGGCGGCCGTGCCCGGCGCTCTCACCACCGATCTCATCCTGACCACGGCGCGCATCACGGCAGCCGACCTCCGGCGGTTCTGGGGCATCGAGCGGGCCAGGCTCGCGGTGGCCGGGCTTAATCCGCACGCGGGCGAAGGCGGTACCATCGGTCGCGAAGACCTCGACATCATTGCTCCCGCGGTAGCCCGCCTCAGGGCTGAGGGGTATGACATTACGGGTCCGCTGTCGGCCGATACGATGTTTCATCCGGCAGCCCGCGCGCGCTACGACGCGGCCTTGTGCATGTATCACGATCAGGCGCTGATCCCCATCAAGACCCTGGCGTTCGATCGCGGCGTCAACGTCACGCTGGGGCTGCCCTTCGTGCGCACCTCGCCCGATCACGGGACCGCGTTCGACATTGCCGGGTCCGGGCTTGCATCCGCGGTGAGCTTCGTCGAGGCCCTGCTGCTGGCTCGCAAGCTCGCGGACAGGCGCCCGTCATCCCCGGCATGAGTGCGTCCCACGGAGGGTCAGGGCTCCCGGCACCGCGCAAAGTCGGCGAAACGCCCGATGGGCTGCCACCCCTCCGCGACGTCCTGCGAGATCATGGTGTCGTGGCCAAAAAGAGCCTGGGCCAGAATTTCATTTTCGATCTCAATCTCACGCGGCGCATTGCGCGCGCGGCTGGTCCGCTGGCCGGCGTGACGGTGGTTGAGGTTGGACCAGGACCGGGGGGCCTGACGCGAGGCCTGCTGATCGAGGGAGCCGCGCGCGTGATTGCGGTCGAGGCCGACGAGCGCTGCCGGCCGGCGCTGGCGCAGATCGCGGCGAGATATCCGGGTCAGCTCGAGGTCACAATCGCCGATGCTCTCAAGATGGATTGGCAGGGTCTTGTTGGCGCCGCGCCGGGCCAGACGGTGATTGCCGCCAACCTGCCCTACAACATCGCGACCCGGCTTTTGATCGACTGGCTCGAGACGGAGCCGTGGCCGCCCTGGTGGAGCCGAATGGCGCTCATGTTCCAGAAAGAGGTGGCCGAGCGCATCGTCGCGGCTCCCGGCAGCAAGGCCTATGGCCGCTTGGCCGTCATCGCGCAATGGCGCTCGCTGCCGCGCATCGTCCTGACGCTCGGGCCCGAGGCGTTCACCCCGCCGCCCAAGATCGCCTCGGCCGTCGTGACGTTCATCCCGCGCGCGGTTTGCTCGCCTGCGTGCAACGTGCTCACGCTGGGACGCGTGACGGCCGCAGCTTTCGGCCAACGTCGCAAAATGCTGCGGCAGAGCCTGAAGACGCTCGTATCGACCAACCCGTTTGCGCCGGACATCAGTTCCGTTCTGGAGACGCTGGGCCTCGATCCGACGCGTCGAGCCGAGGAGCTGGCACCTGCCGATTTCGCGCGCATTGCGGCCGCCATCGATGTCGATATTTGATCCGGATTTTTAATGCGTCGATATTTACGGTTATAATAAACCTTTCATTAATCCGCGACCCGAGCGCGTCGATCCTGTTGAGATCAGATTCAATTTAACTCTTTTTGCCGTTTCGGACTTCGGCGCAACGCAAGAAATGTATGGCACATCCTCCTGAGTTCAGCTGGGTTGGGAAGCAGCCAGCGGCGATGGAGGAGAATTGATATGAAAGCCGACAGGCATTTTCTGTCTCGGTTCAAGCGAGACAGGCGCGGAAATATCTCCGTTATGTTTGCGATCTCGCTTATTCCGATGACGGCGCTGGCCGGGGGCGCTGTCGATTTCGGGCGGGTGTATTCAGCCCAGACACAAATGCAATCGGCGCTGGATGCCGCATCCTTGGCGGCAGTTACTACGTACACCAACGACCCTTCTCATTCCGAAGCCACGGCAAAGCTTCAGGCCAACAAATATTTCGACGCTGCCATGAATGGCACGCCGGCAATTCTGAGCGTAACTGTCGACAAGGCATCATCGAC
>JBKJYG010000128.1:0-2642 GCA_046715905.1 Hyphomicrobiaceae bacterium
GGTTTGATGAGGTGGGTCGCCCAAAGGGTGTCGTAGGACTTCACCGCGACGAACGCGATATCGAACGGGTCGTCCTTGATGATGCTCTGAAGCTCGGTCAGATGCATGGCGTTGACCGCGACCGTGAAGTTCTCCGGCGCAGTCTGACCGCGCAAGGTCAATCCCTCGCGCCGCATCGTCTCGACGTTTGCCGGCCAGAAATCGATGAAGGTGATGCTTTCACCGTTGCGCGCCAGATAGCCGCCCACATGAGCGCCCAATGCCCCGGCGCCCACGATTGCAATCTTCTTCTGACCGGGCATGGGTTTCTCCGCTCCGCTTTGTCGAAAAGGAAGCCAGGGGGGGCCCCGTGTCAAGCACAAGGGCTTGCCCGAGCGGACCCAAGTTCGGTTGCGCGGCGTGGCCAGCCGGCGCAAACTGATTGCAGGGCTATCAGCCCATGCCTGGAAGGATCTCGGCTCATGACCGCTGACGCCGCCCGCGTTGTGCCAGGCCACTTTGCCATCCAATCGATCGAGCAGATCATCTTTGGCCAGCCTCTCGAGGAAGCCCTTCTTGCCGAGGCGGATCGCTATGCAGCTCGGCGCATCTTTGTGACATCGACGCGTTCGCTGGCGAAACTCGAGAGCGGGCCCTTGCAGCGCGCGATCAAAGCGCTGGGTGCGCGTCATGTCGGCACCCATTCGAACATCACCTCGCACAGCCCGCGCGAGGATGTGATTGCTGGCGCCAATGCCGCCCGCGCGGCCAAGGCCGATCTGATGGTCGCGATCGGAGGCGGCTCGGTCATCGACGCAACCAAAGCCATGCTGTTGTGCCTCTGGCTTGGCCTCGACTCGATCGAAGCGATGGAGCCCTACCGCGCCGGCATCGACGGTTCCAAGAGCGCGCCCGTTACCCCTCCGACGGACCCGATCCGCATGATCGCGATCTCGACGACGCTTTCGGCGTCCGAATTCACGCGCAACGCCGGGGTGACGCTGTCGGCCACCAATTCCAAGCAATCGTTCAGCCATCGGCTGATGGCGCCGCGTTCGATCATTCTCGATCCCGCGGCTACCCTCGACACGCCACAGTGGCTGCTATTCGCCACCGGTATTCGAGCCGTCGACCATGCCGTCGAAAGCTACTGCAACCCGGCCGCCAACCCGGCGACCGAACCCGCATCTCTGCAAGGCCTTAGGCTACTGCATCGCGCGCTGCCGCGGATCAAAGCCGAGCCAAAAAGCCTGGCCGCGCGGCTCGAGGCCCAGTTCGGCATGTGGCAAGCCATATCGCCGTCGGCCTCCGGCGTCGGTTCGGGCGCCAGCCACGGCATCGGCTATGCGCTGGGCGCTACCTTCGGCGTGCCGCACGGCCACACCTCGTGTGTCATGCTGCCGGCCGTGCTGACATGGAACGCCAAGGTGAACGGGGAGCGGCAGAAAGCGCTGTCGGCCGCCATGGGTGCGCCGGATCGGCCCGCGAGTGAACTCGTCAAAGAGCTGATCGCGGCGCTGGACCAGCCGACCTCGCTGCAGGCGGTCGGTATCAAGCGTGAGAATCTGGACGAGATCGCGAAGCGCGCGCTGTCGTATAAGCCGGTGCAGATCAATCCGCGCAAGATCAGCTCGGCAGCAAACGTTCGGGAGATCCTGGAACTCGCCTGGTAGGCCGGGCTGCATCAAGCCCTCGCGAGGCTCGACAATCTTAGGCGGGGAGTGACGACAGGAGCGCTGGTTCGATCCGCATCGATTGGGGTAGACTGGCCGAGCAGGGATGAGATAGCGGCTTTGATCGGATTCTGAATGACCGTCGACGTCGATAAGGCCGTCTATGACCTCACTCCGACCGGTCGCATCATCGTTCTGATCTCCGTGATTTTGGCCTCCACCTGCTACACCGCGACGATTCTCGTTGCCACCACGCTGCTGCCGCAGATGCAAGGCGGCCTCTCTGCCACGCAGGACGAAGTCTCCTGGGTGATGACCTGCAACATTCTGGCCACCGCGGTGGCCACCCCCATGACGGGCTGGCTGGTCGGACGCTATGGCCGCCGGGGTGTGATGATGTGGTGCCTCGCCGGTTTCACGGGCGCCTCCTTCATGTGCGGAGCGTCGACCTCGCTCGAAAGCCTGGTGTTCTGGCGCGTCATGCAGGGCGGCATCGGCGCGCCACTGATCCCGCTCAGCCAGACGCTGTTGCTCGATGCCTATCCTCGCAGCCGCCACGGCTTCGTGCTGTCGCTCTATGGCATGTCGAACATCGTTGGACCGGTGCTCGGGCCGATGTTTGGCGGTTATATCGGCGAGACCCTCGGGTGGCAGTGGGGCTTCTATATGATCCTGCCGGTCAGCGTGCTGGCCTTCCTGTTGTTCCGATTTTTCCTCCCACCCGACCACTTGGCCAAAAGCGGCGCGCCGCTCGATTGGATCGGGTTTTTGTCGCTTTCGGCGGCGATTGCCGGCGTTCAGCTCGTCTTATCGCGCGGCCAGCGGCTCGACTGGTATGACGCGCCCGAAATATGGATCGAAACGGGCGTGGCGATCTTGGCCTTTTATATCTTCCTCTCGCACAGCCTGACGGCCACCGATCGCTATCTCAATCTCAGCTTGTTCCGCGATCGCAACTATGCGGTCGGATGCATCATTGTGACGTTGTAC
>JBKJYG010000129.1:0-9863 GCA_046715905.1 Hyphomicrobiaceae bacterium
CCTTCGGATTGCCGGGCCTAACGCCTAATCGTGCAGCGGCCCTCGCGGAGCGCCTCGATCTTGTGGCCTGGTGGTCGGAGATCTTCGAGGTGCCCTGCGTTGCCCCGGATGTCGAGACGGCGGCAGAAGCTGCCGCATTGACCGAGGCCGGCGCGGATTTCGTCGCCTTGGCGCTTGGCGCCGACGAGCTGCCGGCCACCGTCACGGATCGCGTGGCGGCGATCCTTGCCGCGATCGGGACGCCGGCACGGCTTGAAGACAATGTGCCCGACGGACCGGAGCAGCACCAATGATGTGTTTCTGGCGCCTCTCGATGGTGATGACGGCGTGCATCGCAGGTCTGTCTGCGGTGCCTCAGGTTCGTTCCGAAACCAGCGCCTGGCAGCAACGTATCGAACCTGAGCCCGGCAACCAGCCTTCGGCAAAGCCGCGCGCCGGGATCAAGAGCCAGCCCAGGACCAAAGTCAAAAGCGAGACTATTGAGCCCGGTCAAAACCCTTCAGCGCCGTTGCCGTCAGCGGGCCTCACGGCCAGGCCTGCGACGCCTTTGAAACCGACGCTGGGCCCCTCGACCGTGCCGGGCCCAGCCGTGACAGGCAAGGTCGCGCCGGGCGAGGATCCCGCTTACGAAGCGTTCGATCAGGGGCGATACCTGACGGCTCTGAACTTGGCGCAGACGTTGGCGTCCGCCGGTGATCCGCAGGCGCATACGCTGATCGCGCGCATCCACAACGAGGGGCTGGGCGTGTCGCGCGATCCCGCCGTGGCGGCCAAGTGGTACGCCAGAGGCGCTGAGCTGGGAGACAAGGAGGCGCAATTCGGATTGGCGGTTCTCTATGCGCAAGGCGCGGGCCTCGATCGCAACTACAACGAGGCAGCGCGCCTGTTCGAGGCCGTGGCTGTCACCGGCCATCCGCTCGCGAACTACAACCTCGCCCTGCTGTTCCTTAAGGGCGAGGGCAAGGCCGAGAACCCGCGCCGTGCCTTCGCCCATATGCTCTATGCCGCCGAGAACGGTGTCGTGGCCGCGCAGTACGATGTGGGCACGCTGTACACGACGGGCACCGGCACCGACCACAACGCCTTCGAAGCCGCCAAGTGGATTGGCCGCGCCGCAGCCGGCGGCCACGTCGACGCCCAAGTCGAGTACGCGGTGCTGCTGTTCAAGGGGCACGGTGTCCCGCCCGACCAGAAGCGCGGCGCCGAGCTGTTCCGTCTCGCCGCCGACAAGGGTGTGCCGATTGCGCAAAACCGCTTGGCCCGCTGCTACGCCCACGGGGCGGGGGTCAAGCTTGATCCTGTCGAGGCGGCCAAGTGGCACGCGTTGGCGAAGGCCGGCGGCGTCGAGGACGAGGTGCTGGACAAGCTGGGGGCCAAGCTGTCGCGCGCCGACCGGCAGAAGGCGGAGAAGGCCGCGGCGGACTGGCGGGAGCAGTCGCTCATCGAGTGAGGATCGATCGAAGCAAACCGCGCTCGGGCGCGACGGGCGATCGGCGTTATCGTCGTCCTTGCGCTGCCGCCCGCCGCCTCACGCGTTGCCGCGTTTGTCGCGACCAGCAAACCGGACGGCTTCCTCGGCGGCCTTGAACAGGCCGCGGGCCTTGAGGACGCATTCGTCCTGTTCCGATTGCGGTATGCTGTCCGCCACCAATCCAGCACCCGCCTGCACGTACATGCGGCCGTCCTTGACGAGGGCCGTCCGCAGCACGATGCAGGTATCCATGTTGCCGTCGGCGGAGAAATAGCCCACGCAGCCCCCATAGGGTCCGCGCTTTTCCTTCTCCAGCTCGTCGATGATTTCCATGGCACGAATTTTCGGCGCTCCCGAGAGCGTGCCGGCGGGAAAGCCCGCCATCAGCGCATCGATGGCATCGTGCCGGGGATCAAGCGCGCCGACGACGTTGGAGACGATGTGCATGACATGGCTGTAGCGTTCGATGGCAAAGCTCTCGGTGACGCGCACCGAGCCGATCCGCGCCACGCGACCGACATCGTTGCGGCCGAGATCCAGCAGCATCAGATGTTCGGCGCGCTCCTTGGGATCAGCCAGCAGCTCGGCTTCGAGCGCGCGATCCTCCTCCGGCGTTTCGCCCCGTCGCCGCGTGCCCGCGATCGGACGGATGGTCACCTGCCCATCGCGGGCGCGCACCAGGATCTCGGGCGACGAGCCGACCAGGGCGAAGGTGCCGAAATCGAGATGAAACAGGAACGGCGAGGGGTTGGTGCGGCGCAAAGCCCTGTAGAGCGCGAAGGACGGGAGCGTAAACGGCGCGGAGAACCGCTGTGAAAGCACGACCTGGAAGATATCCCCGGCCGCCACATACTCCTTGGCGCGGCCGACCATCGCCAGGTAATCCGCTGGCTGGGTGTTCGACCGGGGCTCGGGCGCGGGGTGGGCGTGCGAGGCGTGAGCCGTGGACATGGCCGTGAAGTGGGGCAGCGGCGCATCGAGCGCGTTGACCACGGTTTGCAAGCGCTCGAGGGCGTCGGTATAGGCGGCTTCGGCGCTGATCTGTTCGGCCGGACGGACGGGGGTCGCGACCGTCATCTCGTCCTTCACGGCATCGAAGATGACCATGAGCGTCGGCCGCATCATGATCGCATCGGGCACACCCAGCACGTCGGGCCGTGGATGGGGCAGACGCTCGATCAGCCGCACCGTATCGTAGCCCATGTAGCCGAAGACGCCCGCCGCCATCGGCGGGATATCCGCCGGCAGGTCCACGCGGGACATCGCGAGGAGTGCGCGCAGCGACGCCAAGGTGCCTAGGCGTTCGGGCGTAAAGCTCTCCGGATCGACCTCGGGGTTGTGGTTGATTTCGGCCCGGTCGCCAACCGCGCGCCAGATGAGATCGGGTTTCAAGCCGATGATCGAATAGCGGCCGCGCACGGCGCCGCCTTTAACCGATTCCAGCAGGAAGCTCATCGGAGTGTTGTGGCAGAGCTTGAGCTTGGCGGAAACGGGCGTTTCCAGATCGGCGACGAGGCGCGTCCAGACGAGCTGCGGGCGGCCCGCAGCATAGGCGGCGCGGAAGCCCTCGAGCCTCGGTTCGGCATCGCTAACGGCGCTGCTGGCCTCAAATCGCGTCGTCACGAGAGCTCCTCCTGCGCGGCCGTGCCTAGTGAAGAACACGGCGCTTTCGACTATGGCTCAGGGGTGGCGCTCGAGGCCCGTCGCGCGACGATAGGCGGCCTCATTGATGGTCAGGCCCGACCGCTCTCGGACCGTCGTGACAAACGTCGACAGCACCACGTCCTGGCGCTGCCGGTTTAAATCCTGTACCAGCCGCTCGGTCTCCTCTTTGGTCGGAGGTGCGGGCTTGGTGATCTCGGTGACCATGAACACGGTCCGCGACTTGCCATCGACGCTTTCGGCGGATGCGATATCGCCTTTAGCCAGGGTAAAGGCCTGCCGGGTGGCGGCCTGGGACAGCACCGCGGGCGTGTCGGTGCGTTTGATCGGTTCCGATGTTGCGACGGTAAGGCCCTGCTCTTTCGCGACGGCCTCGAGCGTCTCGCCTTTGCGGACCCGCTCGACGATGGCATCTGCCGCCGCGGATGCGGCCTTGCGCATCTCAGCCGTGATCCACAGCGCCTTGACCTCGTCGCGAACCTCTTCGATCGGCTTCTGCTTCTCGGGCGTGACGCCCAGCAGTTCCACCCAGGCTTCACGCCCCTCGCTCAGTTCGACGGCGTCGTGGGGAACGCCGCGCTGGGATTCAAACGCCGCGCCGACGATCTTCTGGGCATCCGGCAGATCAAGGGCGGCCTTCCCATCCGGGCCCTTACCGGTTTTATCGGCCGCTGCCACCTGACGCACGCTCAGTTTCATCTCCGCCGCGATGTCGGCCAGCGACTTGCCAGCCCCGCGCAGATCCTCGATCTGATCGCGCAGCTTCGTTGTGAACTCGCGTTGCCGCGTTTGCTGCAGGTTCTCCGTGATCTCAGGCGCCACCTCCTCGAACGACCGCGTCCGGCCCGGCTCGATTTCGCTCACGCGTGCCAGAAAGGTTTTGCCGCGCACGTCGATCGGCTGCGAGAGCTGTCCGGGAGCAAGGGAGAAGATGGCTGCGGCAAGGTTCGCATCGGGAACCTCGCGACGCGTTATCAGACCCTGGTCCACCCGGCCCTGGGCGCCGTTGGCTTCCAGTGCCGCGATCAGGAAGCTCTTGCCCTCGGCAATCTCTTTAGCCGCCGTCTCGGCCTCGGCACGGCTGTTGAAGACGATCTGCTGCACACGCCGGCGCTCGGGGATGTTGGCGGCGGCCGGATCCTTGTCCCACGCCGCTTTGACCTCGGCGTCATCGACCGTGGCACGGGCAGTCACGTCATCTGGCGACAGGATCAGGACCGCAAACTGCCGCATCTCCGGTTGCACGAACTGGCGCTTGGAGGCTTCGTAGTGCTCTTTGAGCTTGGCATCGTCGGGGTCGGCGGGCGGGGGCAGCTTGGCGGGATCGATCGTTACAGACTGCACAGTCCGCGATTCGCCCCTGAAGGTGTGCAGGATATCGACGAGCAGGGCTGGCGCTGCAACCCCATCGATCAGGGTCTCGGTCAGTTGCTCGCGCAGCAAGGCCTGCTTGCGATCGGCGAAATAGGCCGTCTCGTTGAGGCCTGCCTGGCGTACCCGTTCGTTGAACAGCTCACGGCTGAATTGCTTGTTGGGCCCCTGGAACAAGGCGTCGTTGCGAACCCCTTCGGCCAGGGTGGCATCGGAAACGCGCAAACCCATCTTCTCAGCGCTTTGCGATACGGCTGCGCCGTTGATGAGTTCGGATAAGACCGTGTTGTCGAGGCCGAAGGCGCGCGACTGTTCCGGCGTGATGGTGCGGCCGAACTGTTGCGACAGGGTTTGCCGGCGGTTCAGCAGGGCATTCTGAAAGTCCTGGGCTGTGATCTGGACGTCGCCGACCCGCGCAACTGGGCCGTCGGCGGGGCTTTGGCGTACGATGTCGCCGATGCCCCAGACGGCGAAGCTCAGCACCAGAATGGTGAAGAGGACGAAAACAACGACCTTGGTCGCCCCGCGTCGCAGTTTCTCAAGCATCGTTACCTGTCTCGCTCGTGCGCAGAAGGGCCGTCCGATCAGCCGGTCGGGAGGTCGGAGGGTGTGGTCATGGCTCTTGCCTTCCGACCCATCCGGCAGTTGAAAGCCGCGCCAGCACGACATAAGACTCCGCCGGCGGCGTCTCAAGACAAGCCACGGTCATCCGACGGGTGGCCTTACCCCGCGTCATGCACACGGTCAATGCGCAAGTGGAGGACCACCTGATGCCCGTCCCGGTCGAAGGCCTTCGTCCCCTGGTCGCGGGCAATTGGAAGATGAACGGCCTCAGATCGGCTTTATCCCAGGTGGAGACGTTGAAGACGCGCCTTGCCGATCCTGCGTTCCGCATCAAGGCCGATGTCATGATCTGCCCACCCGTGACGCTGCTGGGGCCGCTGGCCACCGTCGCCAAAGGATCGGGGCTTCAGATTGGGGCGCAGGATTGCCACCCCAATGTCTCCGGCGCCCATACCGGCGATGTCTCCGCGGAAATGCTGCAAGATGCGGGAGCGACGGCGGTGATCGTGGGCCATTCGGAGCGGCGCACCGATCATCGCGAGACCGATGCAACGGTCCGGGCCAAATGCCTCGCCGCGCATCGAGCCGGGCTGGTTGCCATTGTCTGTGTCGGTGAGACGGCAGACGAGCGCCAGGCCGGCCAGACGTTGGCGGTGGTCACGAAACAGATCGCCGGCTCGCTGCCCGATAGCGCGCCTGCGGCCACAACCATCATCGCCTATGAGCCGGTGTGGGCCATCGGAACGGGCTTGACGCCGACGGCCGCGGACGTGGCCGAGGTGCATGCCACTCTGCGCGGGCTGCTGCAAACGCGCTTTGGCGACGAGGGAGGGCGCATGCGGCTGCTTTATGGCGGATCGGTGAAGCCCTCGAACGCGCACGAGCTGATGCACGTTGAGAATGTCGACGGGGCGCTCGTGGGCGGTGCCAGCCTGAAGGCCGAAGACTTCATCGGCATTCTGCGTGCTTACGCGTAAGCGGCCGTCATTGTGTCGCCGCGTGACGGCCACACGATCCGCCGACTGAACCAAAGGGGGTCATTCGAGGTGGCTATGTGGCTTCGTGTGGGTCCCGCGCGAGCGGCTGTGCTGGCCGCGGGCCTTGTCTCGTGCGGTGCCCTTGAGGTCGGCGTCTTGCGGGCCGAGCCTTTGACGCTGACCGAATGCGAGGCGGTGCGCGGCGAGCATTCGGCGCTCGTGACCGCTGGCGCCCAAGAGCACCTGTCACGCGGGCCGGAGTGGGGCAAAGCCAATCTCAATGCGGCTCAGCTCCGCTCGGTCGAGCGCTATCTCACCCTGGAGGAGCAGCTCAACTACCGCTGCGGACTGGCCAAGTTGCGTACGGCATTGCCGGTGGCCGAGGAAGATCAACCGCCAGCAGCACCTGCTCCACTATCCGCCGCACCCGCAGCTCCCGCCCTCAAGCCGGGTGGCGGCAAAGGTAGCCTCGGAACGGGCGCTGGTGCGCCTCGCAAGGCCGGCGGCGCGCAAGTCGCTGAGCCGTCATCCGCCGAGGTGGTGCCGGCCAAACCCAAACCGAAGCCGAAACCCAAGGCCGCTGTCTTGCCGGATACGTCGCCGGACGAGAGTGCGAAGGGCGGGGCCCCGCCGAAAGCCAAACGCAAACCCAAGCTCGACGATGCCTATCGGCCAGCAGCACCATCGGGGACGGGGGAAGGAACGCCCCTCGTCCGCTGACCGGGGCCGCTGAGGTCGACCTGCGGGGGTGGCGGCGCTCCAGGCTCTGGTGTAGAAGGCGGCTGCAAGTCTCGGGTGCTGCGTGTAAGGCACTGGCTGCTCGAGCCCGGAAAAGAGTTAGGCACCCATGGCGACCATTGTTCTCGTGTTGCACCTGTTGATCGCGGCAGCGCTGATCTTTGTTGTTCTGATGCAGCGCTCGGAGGGTGGGGGGCTCGGCATGGGGAGCAGCAGCGGCGGCTTCATGACGGGGCGGGGCACGGCCAATCTGCTCACGCGCACTACGGCGGCGCTGGCCGGTTTATTCTTCGTGACGAGCATTTCGCTCACCTTGCTGGCACAGGGCAATCGCCGGCCGGTCTCGCCGCTCGATGCGCCCTCGTCGATCAGTGCGCCTGCGCCAACCACGCCGGCGCCGGCCTCGGGCGCCGCGTCGCCCGCCGCTCCCGCCGAGTCGAAGGGCGGCTTGCTTGAAGGCCTGGAAAAAGGCAAGGCACCGCTGCCCGCCGTCCCCAAGTCTCAGTAAACGGTCGCTCCGCGACGGCCAAGCCCGCTGGCCCGACCGTTCCGCGCAGCCGTTCTCCCATCCGCGACAACACGCACGCCCCAGGGCGGTGGACGAGACGCGAATTTATCTTCGAATCGAACTCCGTTGGTATATTCTGCAAGCCCATGGCTCGGTACATCTTCATTACCGGCGGCGTGGTCTCATCGCTCGGAAAAGGGCTGGCTTCAGCGGCCCTGGGAGCACTTCTTCAAGCCCGCGGCTACAAGGTCAGGCTTCGTAAGCTCGACCCCTACCTGAACGTCGACCCCGGCACCATGAGCCCCTACCAGCATGGTGAGGTGTTCGTCACCGATGACGGGGCGGAGACCGACCTGGACCTGGGACATTACGAACGTTTCACCGGCGTGCCCGCGACCAAGTCTGACAACGTCACCACGGGCCGCATCTATCAGCAGATCCTGACCAAGGAGCGGCGCGGCGATTACCTTGGCGGCACGGTGCAGGTCATTCCCCACGTGACCGATGCGATCAAGGCCTTTGTGCTGACGGGCAACGAGGATGTGGATTTCGTTCTGGTCGAGATCGGCGGCACGGTGGGGGATATCGAAGGGCTCCCCTTTTTCGAGGCTATCCGTCAGCTCGGCAACGAACTGCCGCGCCGGCATTCCGTCTATATCCACCTTACCCTGGTGCCGTTTATTCCCTCGGCGGGCGAGTTGAAGACCAAGCCGACGCAGCATTCGGTCAAGGAGCTGCGATCGATCGGCATCCAGCCCGATATCCTGCTGTGCCGCTGTGATCGCGAGGTGCCGTCCGCCGAACGCCGCAAGATCGGCTTGTTCTGCAACGTGCGCGAGAACGCCGTGATCCAGGCGCTGGATGTAGCCTCGATCTACGACGTTCCGCTGGCCTATCACCACGAGGGACTGGACCGCGAGGTTTTGTCGGCGTTCGGCATTGAGAATGCGCCGGCCCCGTGCCTCGCGCGCTGGCAGGAGATTTCCGACGCCATCCGATCGCCGGAGGGCGAAGTCACGATCGCCATTGTGGGCAAGTACACCGGTCTCAAGGACGCTTACAAATCGCTCAACGAGGCGCTGGTCCATGGCGGCATCGCCAATCGGGTTAAGGTCCAGCTATTGTGGATCGAATCGGAGGTCTTCGAACGCGAGGATCCGGCGCCCTACCTCGAGGGCGTGCACGGCATCCTGGTGCCTGGCGGCTTTGGCGAGCGCGGCTCCGAGGGCAAGATCATGGCGGCGCGGTTCGCGCGCGAGCGGCGAGTGCCTTATTTCGGCATCTGCCTTGGCATGCAGATGGCCGTAATCGAAGCCGCGCGGACACTGGCGGGTATCAAGAATGCCGGCTCGACCGAGTTTGGGCCCTCGACCGATGCCGTGGTGGGCCTCATGACGGAGTGGATGCGCGGCAATGAGCTGGAGACGCGGCGGCAAGGCGGCGATCTTGGCGGCACGATGCGGCTGGGCGGGTTCGATGCCGATCTGCGCGCGGGAAGCCGCATCGCTGCCATTTACGGAAAGACGCGCATCAAGGAACGCCACCGGCATCGCTACGAGGTCAACGCCCGCTATCGCGAGCGGTTGGAGGGGGCTGGCATGTGCTTTGCTGGTTTGTCCCCGGATGGCCTGCTGCCCGAGACGATCGAATTTCCCGAGCACCCCTGGTTCATCGGCGTGCAATATCACCCCGAGCTGCGATCGCGGCCGTTCGAGCCGCATCCGCTGTTTGCAAGTTTCATCCACGCGGCCGTCGAGCAGAGCCGGCTGGTGTGAGGCGATGCCACGGCGCGGATGGCGGCTTGAGGCCCCGATTGCGGTCTTGATCGCGACGGCGGCCATCGCACACGCCGAGGTCGGCTGCCGCGTGGCCGACTACAACCTGACGCTCGACCTGCTCCTGCCGACGGCGAACGATGGCTCCGGCTCGGCGTCGGGCCCCATGCAGGGCACGCTCCAGATCAATCATCAGCGCGTGCCGAAAGAGCGACGGCAATGGTCGCTCGAGAACCGCGCTCCCGCGCAATTCTGGAACACGGGTGGCGATCTCAAGCTTCGCATCATGTTCGGCGCAGGCGACAGCGTCGTCGATCTCGTCATTGACACGCAGCAGCAGCGCGGGGCGACGGACGCGCGGCGTACGGGCACGTTCCGGCTCGAGACGGGTGAGGGCGTGCGCGTCATCGGCCGTATCGAGTGCAGCGCCGACTGACTTGCCCGCAGGTCAGCCCGCCGGCGTGATGGGCAGACGATAGATCCGCACCGCGTTGTCGTGGAACAGCTTGACGCGATCGGCCCGGGAAAGATCGGCGGTTGCGGCCTTGAACCCAGCGTAGATCGTGTCTAAGGTGCCGCAAAGCTTATCGACCGGGAAGTTTGATGCGAACATGGCGCGGTCGATGCCAAAGATATCGATGGCGTCCCGGATGATGCCCCGGTTGTCGTCCAGCAACCACGCGCGCTGGGGCTGGCCGATGCCCGAGACCTTGAGCGAGATCTGAGGCGCCGCAGCCGCGCGACGCATCGCGGTGCGCCAGCCGGCCAACCCCTCGAGGCTCCGGTCGGCGGGTAGG
>JBKJYG010000130.1:0-2806 GCA_046715905.1 Hyphomicrobiaceae bacterium
GCCAAGTCCGTGGCCGCTGGCATGAATCCGATGGACCTCAAGCGCGGCATCGACATCGCCGTGAGCGCGGTCATTGCCGATATCAAGAAGCGCGCCAAGAAAGTCGGCTCCTCCGCCGAGATCGCCCAGGTCGGCACGATCTCGTCGAACGGCGACGCCGCGATCGGCAAGATGATCGCGCAGGCGATGCAGAAGGTCGGCAACGAAGGCGTGATCACGGTGGAAGAGGCCAAGAGCCTCGACACCGAGGTCGAGATCGTCGAGGGCATGCAGTTCGACCGCGGCTACATCTCGCCCTACTTCATCACCAATGCCGAGAAGATGATCGCCGAGCAGGAGGATGTGTACATCCTGCTGCACGAGAAGAAGCTGTCCGGCCTGCAGGCGATGCTGCCGCTGCTCGAGGCGGTGGTGCAGACCGGCCGTCCGTTGCTGATCATTGCGGAAGAGGTCGAGGGTGAGGCGCTGGCGACACTGGTCGTCAACAAGCTGCGTGGCGGGCTCAAGGTTGCCGCCGTCAAGGCTCCTGGCTTCGGCGATCGTCGCAAGGCCATGCTCGAAGACATCGCTGTCCTGACCAACGGCCAGGTGATTTCCGAGGATCTCGGCATCAAGCTCGAGAACGTCACGATCGAGATGCTTGGCCGCGCCAAACGCGTCCACATCGAGAAAGAGACCACCACGGTTGTCGACGGCGCTGGCAAAAAGAAAGACATCGAAGCCCGCGTCAACCAGATCAAGGCTCAGATCGAAGAAACAACCTCCGACTACGACAAGGAGAAGCTGCAGGAGCGGTTGGCGAAGCTCGCCGGCGGCGTTGCCGTGATCAAGGTCGGCGGAGCCACCGAGGTCGAGGTCAAGGAGCGCAAGGATCGCGTCGACGACGCGCTCAATGCGACCCGCGCCGCTGTCGAAGAAGGCGTGGTTGCGGGCGGTGGTGTGTCGCTGCTCAAGGCCACTCTCGCGATCACAGTCAAGGGCGACAACGATGATCAGGATGCGGGCATCCAGATCGTGCGCAAGGCACTGCAAGCGCCGATCCGCCAGATCGCGGAGAATGCCGGCGTCGAGGGCTCCATCGTGGTCGGCAAGGTGCTCGAGGCGCGCGGCCACACCTTTGGCTACGATGCCCAGGCTGATGAATACGGCGACATGATCGAGAAGGGTATCATCGATCCGGTCAAAGTCGTGCGCACCGCGCTGCAGGACGCAGCTTCGATCGCGGGCTTGCTGATCACCACGGAAGCCGGCGTCGCCGAAGCTCCCAAGAAGAAAGACCAGCACGCCGGCCACGATCACGGCGGCGGCATGGGCGGCATGGGCGGCATGATGTAAGCCCACGCCGTTTGCGTGCTAATCGAGGCCGCTTCGGGCAACCGGGGCGGCCTTTCGCGTGTTACCAAGGATGGTCGCGAAGCGGCGCGCGTGCCTCGCCGGGCCGTCGCCCTATGACGAGGTGCTGCAACCGGGCGATGTTGCATGATGACCACACGACGAACACTCATGCGATGGCTGTTGGCCACCGGTGCCGCGGGAGGCGCGGTCGGAACAGCCGCGGTTCTGCCGAGGAAGGCCAATGCGTACTACAGCGGGCCCGTGACGGATCACTTCGACGGCGAGCGGTTTTTCAATCCTGGCGGCAGCCCGCAAAAGGGCCTTGGCGCGTTGGCCAAGCTTTACTTCAATGAGACCTGGGAAGCCTGGCCCGCCACGCTGGCGAGCCCATTCAGCGATGAGCCACCGGCCCGCGTGACGCAGGGTGCGCGGCTCTCCTTTATCGGCCATGCGAGCTGGCTCATTCAGGCTGGCGGCGTGAACCTTCTGGTCGATCCGCATTGGTCCGAGCGGGCGAGCCCCTTGTCCTTCATGGGGCCGCGCCGTGCCAACGCGCCGGGGATTGCCTTCGACCGTTTGCCATCCATCGATGCCGTGCTGGTCACGCACAATCACTACGATCACATGGATACGCCTACGCTGGCGCGTCTGTGGTCCAGCGACCGCCCCCGCATCGTGACGCCGCTCGGCAACGATCAGATCCTGCGGAGCGAGATTCCCGGGCTCAACGCGGAGGCGGTCGACTGGGGCGCACGCATCGATCTCACGGACGACGTTCGGATCCATGTCGAGCCGGCCCAGCATTGGTCGGCGCGCGGCATTCGCGACCGTTCGCATGCGCTGTGGGCGAGCTTCATGATCGAAACGCCCGCCGGCAAGATCTATGCGGCCGGCGACTCGGGCTTAGGCACCGGCCGGATCTTTTCCGGCGTTGCCGCACGGCATCCCGTGATCCGGGCAGCGCTGTTGCCGATCGGCGCCTATGGTCCGCAATGGTTCATGAAGGGCCAGCATATGAATCCGCATGAGGCCGTCGAGGTGTTCAAGATCCTCGGTGCGGAGCGCGCATTGGGTCAGCACTGGGGCACCTTTCGGCTCACCACCGAGCCGCACGACGAGCCGCCTCAGGTGCTGGCCGAAGCGTTGGCAGGGGCCGCGATCCCACCCGAGCGTTTCATCCCCGTCCGCCCCGGACAAGTGATTGAGATCTGATGTCGCGGCCCGAATGCTGGGCGAAATATTCCCGGTGGTCCTATGCCGGCTTGCCGTGGATGGGCCATATCGCAGCCGAAAGTTTCAGTACGATGAAACGGGTGTAGGCTGTGGGCAGGACGGTCGCTGTCCCGACACATCGTCCCCGCCGCGCTCGATGCGGGACGTTTCGCCCGGCGGTGATCCGACGACAGGACCCTCGCGATTTGCACCAATCGACCTACAGTCAGCCAACACCAACGAAAGATCTGTCATGACC
>JBKJYG010000131.1:0-2826 GCA_046715905.1 Hyphomicrobiaceae bacterium
AAAGGCGAGAAAAGCATCTGCCTTACGCATCACGAGCGGCTCGATGGCAATACGGGCATGGTGCTGGTGTCCGCGGCGATCCGCCAAGTCGAAGGCCTCGATAAACAGCACCTGATGGTGATGGTGCCGCTTGGCATGGCGATCCAGCCGGGGCTGCGCGCATCGATCTATAACAAGGAGCTCTGGGACAAGGCGCAAAAGAACGAGAAGGTGGACGACGCCAAGCTGTCGCCCGTCAAGCTCAACTTTTCACTTTGCCACCCCGCGGGCTGCACGGCTGAACTCGAGTTGACCAAGGAGCTCATCGACAGTCTCAAGGCAGGCGCGGGGCTGATGGTGTTCTCGATCAATTCGAACGGCCAGGTGATCGCGTTCCCGGTCCCGCTGACGGGTTTTGCTGCGGCGCTCGATGGCAAGCCGGTGGACAACGCCGCTTACAGCGAGGCGCGCAAGCAGCTCATGGCGCAGATCCAAACGCGGCAGCAGCAGCAATTGGAAGAGTACCGCAAGCAGCAGGCGTCGGGTCAGCCAGCAGCGCCGGGCCAGGGACCGACCTCATCGACGACGCCAGCGGCTCCTGCGGCGCCAGCAGCCGCCAAGGCAACCGAGAAGAAAAAGTAATTGAGCCGAAGCTTCGGCCTCGGCAATCGCAGAAGGCCGTCCCGGGAGACTGGGGCGGCCTTTCTCATGTCAAGCAACAATAGCCGGAGAGCGGAAAGCGGCGCGCGAGGGTTCAGTGCGGCCGAACGTAGATCGCCCGATAGAAGCCATTGCTTTCGCTGAACAGCTCGCGCACCTGCGGATGCCTCAGAGGCTGCCCTGAATCGTCCGACAGAAGGTTCTGCTCGGAAACATAGGCGATGTATTCGGTCTTATCGTTCTCGGCGAGGAGGTGATAGTAGGGCTGATCCTTACGCGGACGCTTGTCGGCCGGGATCGACTGCCACCATTCCTCGCTCGAGCTGAAGACCGGGTCGACGTCGAAGATGATGCCGCGGAACGGGTGATACCGGTGCCGCACGACATCTCCCAGCCGGAATTTCGCGCAGGCCGATCCCGTGTGCCGTTTGCGCGGCTTCCGGACGGCTTTGGCGGCGGGCTTGGCGGTTGACTTGACATCTGACATGGCACGAATATCCGCGCGGTGGTCCGGAGCTGTCAATGCGACGGTGTGGCAAGCTGAGCCGGCACCGGAGCGCTTGCCGCAACGCCGCGCCGCAGCGGAAGCATCAAACGAGAGTTCACGCCTGACCGAGCCCCCAAACCGTGTGGTGGGCGGTGAGGGGATCGAACCCCCGACCAGATGCGTGTAAAGCACCTGCTCTACCGCTGAGCTAACCGCCCGATCCGCCGGCAAGCGGGTCGCTCAGCGTGTAGAGCGGCGCGTCGGGTCTGTAAAGGATCGCGGTAGCCGATAGGGCCGCAGGGAGGCGACGTTCCGATGGCGGCCGCGAGGCGGCTCTGCCCGCCGATCGGTAGTGTCTCAGTTTGAATTTTTTCTCGGCTGAGCGGCCCTCATGCGGTTTGCGAACGGCATAGAGCCAACTGCCGACCGGAAGGCTTCGATCATCCTGTGCTCTGCCGCCGCACAATCGCCGGCAACACCCCAGTAAACTTGCATCGCACATTTCAGCAACAGCACGGCTTGTCCACCTTTGTGGGGGCTACTTCGACCATATTCGTGTTGATAAAACTGACCGATCCGCCGATGCAGGTGCGTCGCCTTTCCGATGTAGATTATTTCTTGCCCTGGATTCCAGCGCGCGAGTTCTGGCTCAGGCAAATGCGTGATTGAGGGTTCGGCAGGATTGGCATGCGTGACAACGTAGACGCCAGAGGCCGACTCAGGAATTTGAGTTAGCCATGGCACTGGTCCTTGCATCTGGATAGATGCGTTCTCAAAAAGCTCTTTGACCTGGATAATATTCAAGCGATTGCCCCGCGCTCTCTTTCCTGCTTGTAGCATACAGAAGACCAAGCGAGAGACCGCTACTGTCGTCAAGACCAACGAAATTCAAACTGAGACACTACCAGCCCATCCCGAGCCTTGACTTGCTCGGGGCGCTCACGTATCGAGAGCCCGAATGCGGCGGGCCGATTGGCTCGCCTTTTTGCGCGGGCGTAGCTCAGTTGGTTAGAGCGCCGGCCTGTCACGCCGGAGGTCGCGGGTTCAAGTCCCGTCGCTCGCGCCAATTCTCTCATGTGCGGCCCGGAGACATAGGTAACAGATCGTACCTAAGACATGGGTAACAACCTCGGTCGTGCTGTTGCTGGATAGCCTCAAATGTGCGGAGGCAGACCTAACGCCTTGAGGCTCGCCTCGTGGAATGCTTCGCCGCGCGTGGGGTGGGCGTGAATTGTCGCGGCGATATCCTCAAGGCGGGCGCCCATCTCGAGCGCGAGCGAGAATGCGGCTGACAGCTCGGACACACCATCGCCGACAGCCTGGATGCCGAGGAGCAGGCCGTTGTCCTTCCTGGCGACGACGCGCACGAAGCCGTCGTCGCGCTCGGCCGTCAAGGCGCGGCCGTTGGCTTTGAATGGAAACTCCGCAATGGCGACATCGAGACCCGAGGCTTTCGCCTGGTCCGGCGCCAGACCGACCGCGACGATCTCGGGGTCGGTGAAGCAGATGGCCGGAATGGCGACCTTGTCCCAGATCGCCGGCTGGCCCGCGATGATGTTAGCGACCATCTCCCCCTGCGCCATGGCCCGATGCGCAAGCATGGGCTCTCCCATGACGTCGCCGATGGCGAAGATGCCGCGCATGGACGTCCGGCAGCGCTCGTCGACCTTAATGACGTGGCCGTTCATGGTCAGACGGAG
>JBKJYG010000132.1:0-3026 GCA_046715905.1 Hyphomicrobiaceae bacterium
TGATACCCGCACGGGACGGCAATTCAGCCGCAAGGAGCTGACAACGCACGCGGACCCGTCGGTCGGTGTCATGACCGGCATTGATCGGTTGCTGGCCGAGGAGGGTGTCGCGGTGACCGAGATTGGCCGCGTAGTCCATGCAACGACGCTCTTCGCCAATGCCTTGATCGAGCGCCGGGGTGCAGTCACTGGTCTGATCACAACCCGCGGTTTCCGCGACACGCTGGAAATCGGCCGCGAGCGCAAGTATGAGCTCTACGATATCAAGATCGCCAAGCCAATGCCGCTTGTCCCGCGACACCTGCGTCTCGAAGTGCCGGAACGGCTCAATGCCGATGGCGGCGTGCATCGTGCCCTCGACGAGAGAGCCTTGCTGGACGCTGCGTCTCAGCTTGTCGACAGGGGCGTGATCTCGCTCGCCATCATGTTTCTGCACTCCTATACCAATCCTGTGCACGAGCGCCGGGCCCTGGATCTGCTGGAGCACCAATTCCCGGAACTGGCGCTCAGCGCGTCGATCGACGTTGCACCCGAGATCCGCGAGTACGAACGCACCTCGACCACGGTATGCAACGCCTATATCAAGCCTCTGGCTGAGCTCTATCTGACCGCCCTGGCCGATCGGATCGCGAACCGAGGCATCACCGCGCCGTTGCTGATGATGCTGTCGAACGGCGGTCTGACCAACATCCAGGAGGCTAAGCAAACGCCCGTCCACCTTTTGGAGTCTGGTCCGGCGGCGGGCGCGCTTGTCGCCGCCCATTTCGGTGCGCTCGACGGCGGTGAGCATGTGCTCGCCTTTGACATGGGCGGCACGACCGCCAAACTCAGCGTCATCGACGAGGGTAAGCCCAAAGTGGCTTACAGTTTCGAGGCTGGGCGCGAGAAACGTTTCATCGCAGGCAGCGGATTGCCGATTCGCATCTCGACACTCGAGCTCATCGAGATCGGCGCGGGTGGCGGTTCGATCGCGCACGTGGATGCCATCGGGCTGATGAAGGTTGGACCCATCAGCGCCGGCTCGGAGCCGGGACCCGCATCCTACGCGCGCGGCGGTTTGCGCGCTACGGTGACCGACGCCGATCTGGTCCTTGGGTACCTCGATCCCGGATTTTTTGCCGGAGGCGCAATGCACATCGACATGGATGCCGTAGAACACGCGTTCAAGCCGCTATGTGACCTCACGGGACTTGATCGGACCGCGCTCGCCTGGGGCATCCACGATATCGTCAACGAGAACATGGCCAATGCCGCACGCGTCCATATTGCCGAACACGGCAAAGACCCACGCATTTATACTTTGCTGTCGACCGGAGGCGCTGGTCCCGTGCACGCCTACTACGTCGCCAAGAAGCTCGGACTGAAGACACTGATTACGCCGCCCGCGGCGGGCGTGGCTTCGGCTCTGGGCCTCCTCATTGCGCCCGCGCGCGTCGATCGGGTTGCAACGGTCGCGCGCGAGCTGGCACATCTCGACTGGGCCGAACTCGAGGCAACCCTCGCGCGCCTTGAAGTTGAGACGCGGCAGGTTCTTGAAGATACGAGGCTGCCGAGCGCCGACGCGCACATCCAACGCATGGCGGACATCCGCTATGTCGGGCAGGCCTCGGAACTTGTCGTGCCGCTGTCATCGGTACCGTTTTCAGTGAGTTCGCAAACCGGGGTCGCCGAAGCGTTCCGGCGTAAATATGTGGCTGCGTTCACCCGCACACCTCCTGCAACACCCTTGGAGATGATCAACGTGCGCGTCACAGCCACGCTGGACGTGCCCGGCAGCGCGGCAGCCATGCAGAGTGCTGCTGAGGCCGTGGGCGACCCCATCAAAGGCGTGCGGCCTGCCTACTTCCCAGAGCACGGCACGCATACGCCTACGACTGTCTACAACCGCTACCATTTAATGCCTGGTCATACTTTCGATGGTCCTGCCATCATCGAAGAGCGCGAGTCCACGCTGATCGTGGGACCAGGCGGCCGCTTCCGGGTCGCTGTCACAGGCAGCATCATTGTCACCATCGCTCCAGGCGCGTCATGAACAACGATCGCGATGTATGCCGCAATCGGCAACGGTTTGATCCAGTCACCCTGGAAATCCTTTGGACGCGCATGATCTCGGCCGTTGACGAGGCAGCCAACGCGCTCCGGCGGACTTCGTTCTCAACGCTCGTCAACGAGTCGAACGACTTTGCGTGCGTCCTGACCGATGCGCGCGGCCACTCGATTGCGCAAAACACCCAGAGCATTCCCTCCTTCATCGGCACCTTGCCGGTGACCGTGAGGCATTTCATCGCCGAGATCGGCATCGAGAACATGGTGCCCGGAGATGTGCTGGTGACCAACACGCCGTGGATCGCCACGGGGCATCTCAATGACATCACCGTGGCCCGGCCTATCTTCCATGGAGGATGCATCGTCGGGTTCGCCGCCTCGACCGCACACGCTCCCGACATCGGCGGCAAGGTACGCTCGGTCGAGGCGCGGGAGATCTTCGAGGAAGGCTTCCACATCCCCATCATGAAGTTGATTTCCGCCGGTGAGCCAGATGCGACGTTGCTCCGGTTGCTGCGGGCGGCCGTGCGCACAGCCGATGAGACCGAGGGCGATCTGTGGGCCCAACTCACTGGCCTCGAGTTGATGGAGCGTCGGCTGATCGAGCTCCTTGACGAATACGACCTCGGCGACCTTGAAGACTTCGGCAGCGAGGTGCTGGGGCGCTGCGAACGTGCAATGCGCGAAGCTATCCGGGCGCTCCCGGACGGCGTTTATCCTTATGAATTCCAGACCGACGGGATCGATGCCCCGTTCGACTTCAAGGCTTCCTTGAAGGTGGATGGTGACCGCATCTTTATCGACTACTCCGGTACGTCGGCGCAAGTTGACCGTGCTGTCAATTGTACAATGACTTACACGTTTGCCATGACAGCCTACGCGCTGAAATGCGCCCTGCTCCCAGACATACCCAACAACGAGGGCATTTTCCGGTGCATCGAGGTCACAGCACCGGAAGGCACGATCCTCAATCCGAGATT
>JBKJYG010000133.1:0-5904 GCA_046715905.1 Hyphomicrobiaceae bacterium
GCCACGGGCCCGCTCTCGGTACGCAGCCGATCGAGCAAGCCAAGCCGCATTAGAAACTGCCTTTGCAATTCGGTACCAGCGTCGAGAGCCACCAATCCCGCGCCGACGTTCGAGGAATGGATGAAGACATCGCGTAGGGAAAGCGGCACGGGGCTTGGATGCAAATCCTTGATGCGATGCCGACCGATCTCGATGGCCTTGGTGACGTCCAATTTCGTATCGAGCGTCGCCTGGCCCGCATCCAGCGCCATGCCGACCGTCAACAGCTTGAAGATCGAGCCGAGTTCGTAGACACCGCCTTGGATGCGATCAGGCCGCAACGGGTCGAGCGCCTCGGCCGGCCGGTTAGGATCGATTCCGGGACGCGACACAGAGGCCAGGATTTCGCCCGACTGAACGTCCAGAACGAGCCCGGCGGCGCCGGGCGCCGCGTAGCGCGCCATGGCATCGCCCAGCACGGCGTTGACGGCATGCTGCACACCAAGGTCGACCGATAACCGGACAGGCATGAGCCGCGAGGGCGCAGCAGCTGACACCAGATCGACGCCTTGCGTCTCGTCGATCCAGCGCTCGATGCCTGACTGGCCGCGGTTGTCGACGTTGACGTGACCCACGATGTGGCCCGAAAGCGCGCCGGCGGGAAAGACGCGCTTGGGCTCGCGCCGGAACCCCAGCCCCGGCAAGCCGAGATCATGAACTCGCTGCGCCTCGATGGGCGCCAGACCGCGCCGGATCCACTGGAAGCGCTTTTGACGATCGGCAAGCTGGCGGCGCAACTCCGCCTCGTCGATATTGGTCAGCGTCTGTCCGAGCTTCTCCACCACCTCGTCCAGGTCGATGATGAGCGAGGGATCGGCATAGAGCGACGGCGACGCAACGTCCGTGGCGAGCAGGCGACCATTCCGATCCACAATGTCGGGGCGGGCGACCGTGCGCGAGAGAGGCTCGGCCAGCGAATTGCGGAGTTCGCCGCGCGTCGTCAAGGCAAGCCGAAGCAATTGTCCGGCGATCAGCAGCCCGAGCAGCAGAAGTCCCAACGAGACCAGCAGCAGGCGTCGCGCATCCGATCGCGTTTGCGACGAGATGTCCGGCGGAGCCCAGCCTCTTTCGATCGAGCCCGTGCGCATATCAAATCGTCCGTCGCATCAGTGCAGCCCCTTGCTGGGCTGCCGTTCGTCGGCGGCGCTTGCGTCAAGAATGTCTCGCGACCGGCTTTGACCACCAATCCTTTCGGCAGCGGAACGACGGGCGTCGGCTTCGCCGATCAAGCGTCCGATCTCATCGGCCTCATCGGCGCCGGAAAATCCTCCCCGCAGGTATTGCTGGGACCTGATCGGCTCGAGACCCTGGGACCGGGCGAGGGTCTCGATGCGCTCAGGGCGACCCAGATAGGCGCGCTCGGCCTTAAGAGCCGCGATGTCGTTGAGCGCCTTATCGACGCTGCGCTCCTGCGCAAGAACGTCGGCTTCGATGCGGCGCGTATCGTGTTTGAGACTGTACAGGGCAGTCGCTGCGGCAATGGTCAGCAACCCTGCTGCGAGATCGCGGACGCGCGCCATCAGTCCTTCCCCATCGACGCCGCGCGGCAATCAGCGCGTATGGCGCCCTTCGACCATCGGCCGGCCGATCTCGCCTGCATCATCGTCCGGCCATGCCGCTGCCGATGTCCGAATTGCCCATCGCAATTTTGCCGATCGCGACCGTGGATTGCGGCCAAGCTCGTCTTGCGAAGGTGTTAACGGACGTTGGTTAACAATCCGGAAACTCGCCTCGCGCGTGCGTTCGGGCCCAACCTCCGGTGGGCGGTGGCGGGAGCCGGGAGACAGGCGCCCGCCGCGCCGCGCAAGGAACCGCTTTACGATGCGGTCCTCCAAGGAGTGGAACGTCACGATCACGAGCCGACCTTCGCGCGCCAGCAGCCGCTCCGCCGCGGACAGCCCCGTCGCCAGCTCCTCGAGCTCGGCATTGACGGCAATGCGAAGCGCCTGAAACGTGCGTGTCGCAGGATGGCGATCCTCGCCTTTGTGTCGGCCCAAGGTTTTCTCGACGAGCCGAGCCAACTGCCGAGTGGTCTCGATGGGAGCCAGCTCACGCGCGCGCACAATAGCCCGCGCGATCGCTCGCGACCGGCGCTCCTCGCCGTAGAGATAGAGCAGATCGGCCAGCCAAGTCTCGCTCGCCTCATTGATGAGGTCCGCCGCCGACGCCCCCGCCCGCTCCATGCGCATGTCGAGCGGCCCGTCGCTGGCGAAGGAGAAACCGCGATCGGGTTTATCGAGCTGCATCGAGGAAACCCCAATGTCGAAGACAATGCCATCGACGCGGGCGGCTTTGCCGGGCGCCTCGCCTCCGCGGCAAGGCTGCGCCTCGGCCATGTCGCTGAAGCGTGCCGGAGCAAGTGTCAGACGGCCGGCGTAGCGCGTGACGAGGTGTTGGCCGGCGGCGATGGCATCGGGATCCCGATCGAGGGCGAGCACGAAGCACGGCGCCGCATCCAGGATGGCAGAGGTATAACCGCCGGCCCCGAAGGTGGCATCGATGTAGGTTTCGCCGTCCTTCGGCGCCAGCAGGGTGACTGCTTCGCGCAGCAGCACGGGCGTGTGGCGGGCATTCACGTCCCCGCCATGCCCCGTCGGGTCTGCCGGCGGATGGCTCATTCCGTGCCGGGCGCAGATGCGCGGCCCGTCACCCCCGGACGCGCGGCGCCCAGGAGTTTACGGTGCTCTTCGACCGCCTCGCGGGCCCGCGCGCGCCGTTCTTCAAATCGCTTGGGCTCCCACATCTGAAACTTGTCGCCCAAGCCGACAAAAGTGATTTCGGCGGCTGCTGCCGGTTCAAGCCCGATAACGGCACGCAGTTTTTCAGGAAGCACGATACGTCCGTCCTGGTCGATCGAGAGAACCTGGACGTCACCATAGAGCGCGACAGACAGTTCGTCCCGCTCGTTCGAATAATCCGGCAGGCCGCTGAGAAGCCCGTCGATCTTGAGGGCCAAACGCTCGCCGCCAGCGTCGAGTGCCGGAGCATCGAGCGAGGGGTAGCAATAGATCCCAAGCCCACCGACCCCGCCGCCATATCGATCGCGGTCGAGAACGGCGCGGAAGGTTGCCGGGATGGAAACGCGCCCTTTGGCGTCGATGCGGTTCGTGAATGTCGAGACAAAGCGGTCCATCTCCAGGTTCGATCCGTTCCCAACGCGTGCTGCGACACCACCCGACTGGTCACTCCCTCACGAACGCAACGCCTGTCCGCACCTACCGGAACGAGGCGGTCGCCAGAGGCTGGGCCCCCCTTGTCGGCCTCGGCGCCACACCCTCGTCCCTTGCCCGGTGCGGACGGGCCATCATGGAATTACATGGTACTTCATGGGTGTCAATGGTTTGGTAAGGTATTAGGGGTGCGCATCGTCGCGGATTGCCCGTCTGTTCCCCAGCTTTCATCAAAATGAGCCCAGAGCGGCCGACTTTTGGGGGTCTCCCAGTCGTCAGAATGGATTTCTGCCGCAATCAGACATGCTACAGTTGCAGGTGATGCAGACGAATCGAAAACAGAGCGCGAACGCTCGACCGGCTGAGCCAACCACGCCCCCGAGTGTCGGGTCAGAGCGTCGAGGCAACCCGGCGCACGACCCGCGAGCCGATGACCACATGGCCGATGCCGACTTGGCGGACGTGCAAGCCATCGACGAAGTGCCGTTTGATTTGCCTGAGGCGCCGCGAGCGGCTCCGCCGGCACAGCCTCGGCCATCGATCTCGCAGCGTGCCATGGCGGGGCAACCTGCCAGCGATACACACCCCAGCTCGGATCGCGTGCTGGCTCAGTCACCAGCGCCGTACATGGCCCATCTCAATCCGGAGCAACGGCTGGCGGTTGAGACGCTGGAGGGTTCCGTGCTGGTCCTTGCCGGCGCGGGAACCGGCAAAACGCGCGTGCTGACCACCCGCATCGCGCACATTCTGGCGACCCGGCGCGCCTTTCCCTCGCAAGTTCTGGCCGTCACCTTCACCAACAAAGCCGCCCGCGAGATGAAGCACCGAATCGGAGATCTCGTTGGAGCCGCGGTGGAAGGTATGCCCTGGCTCGGCACGTTCCATTCCATCGGGGTGCGCATCCTGCGGCGGCATGCCGAGCTGGTTGGCCTTAAGCCCGGCTTCACGATTCTCGACACCGACGACCAGATCCGGCTGCTGAAACAGGTGATCGAAGCCGCCAACCTGGACAAGGACCGGTGGCCGGCGCGTCAGCTCGCGCATTTGATCGACGGATGGAAGAACCGCGGCTTAACGCCAGAGAACATCCCGAACGGAGAAGCATTCGGGTTCGCCGGCGGTCAGGGCGCAAAGCTGTATGCGGCCTATCAGCAGCGCTTGAAGGATCTCAACGCCGCGGATTTCGGCGACCTGCTGCTTGAGAACATCCGGCTCTTTACCGAGCACCCCGACGTGCTCAAGGACTATCACGGCCGCTTTCGGTACGTACTCGTCGACGAGTACCAGGACACCAACATCGCGCAATACCGGTGGTTGCGGTTGCTCGCCCAGGGTTCGCCGAATATCTGCTGCGTCGGTGACGATGATCAGTCGATCTACGGCTGGCGCGGCGCCGAGGTCGACAACATTTTGCGCTTTGAGAAGGACTTTCCCGGCGCAACCATCATTCGCCTCGAGCGCAATTACCGCTCCACCGGCCACATCCTGGCGGCGGCCTCGGGCTTGATCGCCAAGAACACTGGCCGTCTTGGGAAGACACTGTTCACCGACGGCGCCGATGGTCTGCGTCCCACGGTGACGGGAGTTTGGGACGACGAAGAGGAAGCGCGCTCGATCGGTGAGGAGGTGGAGGCTCTGAGCAAGGGTGGACATCGGCTCAGCCAGATTGCCATTCTGGTTCGTGCCTCATTCCAGATGCGCGTGCTGGAGGACCGCTTCATCACCCTCGGCGTGCCCTATCGCGTGATCGGTGGGCCGCGCTTCTACGAACGCCAGGAGATCAAGGATGCGATCGCCTATCTGGAGGTCACAGCCAATCCCGCAAACGATCTGAAGTTCGAGCGGATCGTCAACGTGCCGAAACGGGGCATTGGCGATACGGCGGTCAAGCGCATTCATGGTCATGCGCGCGCCCGCTCCATGCCCATGTTCCAGGCCGCGCGGGAGATCGTCGAGACAGAGGAATTGACGGGCAAGGCTCGCCGCTCGCTCAACGAGCTGCTGGCCTGCTTCGGCCGATGGCGCGAGCGCATGGCAACCACGCGGCACACCGAACTTGCGGAACTCATTCTCGACGAGTCTGGCTACACGGCGATGTGGCAGGCCGATAAAAGCCCGCAAGCTCAGGCCCGGCTCGAGAACCTGAAGGAACTCGTCCGCTTCATGGACGATTTCGAGAGCCTCGCCGGCTTCCTGGAACACGTGTCGCTGGTCATGGATATCGATAAAGGCGAGGATGGCGATCGTCTTTCAATCATGACGCTGCATGCCGCCAAGGGGCTGGAGTTCGATACCGTGTTCCTGCCGGGCTGGGAGGAAGGCCTGTTTCCCCACCAGCGCAGCCTCGACGAGTCGGGCCTGGCTGGCCTCGAAGAGGAGCGGCGGCTGGCTTACGTCGGCTTGACCCGGGCCCGGCTCAGCTCGCGCCTGTCCTTTGCTCAGAACCGGCGTAATCGCGGCCTTTATCAGTCGGCAACCCCGTCCCGCTTCATCGACGAGCTGCCCGAAACCCATATCGAGGTCGTGCCCGTGCGGAGTCCATTCGGCGGAGCTTATGCCAGTTTTGGGCGCTCTGGAGGCGGGAGCCACAACCCGTATGGCCTCAGTCGCTTCGATGAGGCGCGGGCGAGTTTCCAAAGCAGCTATGATACGCCCGGCTGGCAACGGGCAAAGCAGCAGTGGAACGCGCCCGCAT
>JBKJYG010000134.1:0-2829 GCA_046715905.1 Hyphomicrobiaceae bacterium
GGACCGCCTCGAGAGCCCGCGTGCCGCCCCCAGCCGAAGCGCGGTGAGCGGCGGCTTCGAGCGCGCGTCGCACCCCGTTGATCACAAGGCTGCGCACGCCGGCTTGATCCCGGAACCGAACTTCGGCTTTGGCTGGATGCACGTTGACGTCGACCGCGCGCGCGTCGAGCGCCAGGAACAGGGCCACGAGCGGGTGCCGGCGCTTGGGTACCAGATCGCCGTAGGCTGCGCGCACGGCGCCCAGCAGCAGGCGGTCGCGGACCGGGCGGTGGTTGACGAACAGGAATTGAAAGCTGCTGTCGTTGCGATGGAATGTCGGCAGCCCGGCAAAACCGAACAGACGCAAGCCCTCCCGCTCCCAGTCGAGCGGCAGGGCATCGTCAAGAAACTCGCGGCCCATGATCCGCCCAAGCCGGTCGAGCAGTCCGTTGCTGCTCGGCAAAGCGGCCGGCAGCACAAGGCTCGTGCGCTCGCCGGTGGTCAGCGAAAAGGCGACCGCTGGATGCGTCATGGCGAGGCGCTTGACCGTCTCCGTTGTGGCCAAATTTTCAGCGCGCTCGCTTTTGAGGAATTTGAGACGGGCGGGCGTCGCGGAGAAAAGGTCCCGAACCTCTATGCTGGTGCCGGGGTTAAGCGCGGCAGGCCTCAGCGCCGACTTACGGCCCCGATCGACGATGATCTCAAGCCCCATGTCCGAGTGGCGCATCCTGGGTCTGATCTGGAGCCAGGCGATCGAGCCGATCGAGGGCAGCGCTTCGCCCCGGAAGCCCAGGGTGCGGATGTTGAACAGATCTTCGTCACTGAGTTTGGACGTGGCGTGTCGCTCGACCGAAAGCGCAAGATCGGCGGCATCCATGCCGGTGCCGTCATCGGTGACGCGGATCAGCGACAACCCGCCGCTGACGGTGACGATCTCGATCGTTCGTGCACCGGCATCGAGCGCATTCTCGACCAGCTCCTTGACGACGCTGGCCGGTCTCTCGACGACTTCGCCTGCCGCAATGCGGTTGACGGTGTCCGGTGTCAGCTGGCGGATCGGCATCGGCGCAGCTCCCGGTCAGAGTGACCCTGCAGTGCCCTGATCGCCATGCGAGCCTCAGGGAGTCAATGCCCGGGCGTCAAGCCAGACAGACGTTCCCGCGTCAGCACCTTGGCCAGCTCAACGGCGGGCTGGTCGAAGGCGTCGATACCGAACAGGCGAGCCGCGAGAATCGTCTCCAGCATCATGTGCATCATCAACGCCCCCAGCGACATCTCGTCAAGCCGGTCGAGATCGATGAGCCGCACCGGACGCCCCGCCTGCGCCAGCGCCTCGGGAACGGCCATCGATTGCGCCGCCACCAGATCGCCGACCGGACGGTTGCGCATGAAGCCGATGCCGGCGAGATCGGCCAGGTCAGCGTCAAGCCGGCCGCCGGTGCCGGCCGACGGCGTGCGAATGACGGTGAGCAGATGTTCCCTCGGCCCATCCATGAACAATTGCAACTGGCTGTGCTGATCGAGGGGTCCTAGGCAGGCCAGCGGCGTCGTGCCGGCACCGCCCTTGCCCAGGCTCTCGGCCCAGAGCTGCACGTACCAGTGGCCAAACTTGGCAAGCCGGTCGGCGTACGGCATGACGACGCTGACCCGCACGCCGCACTCGCGGCGTAAGCCGAAGGCGAGCGCGGCACCGACGGCGGGGGCAAAGGCTGCTGCCGACCCGGCGGCGCGCATCGCATCAATCACGACCCGAGCGCCCTGGCGCAGCCGCGCCGCGTCGAGGCCCCGCGCTAACGCCGGCAGCAAACCCACGTTAGTCAGGCACGAAAAGCGCCCGCCAATGCCGGTGTGATGGTCGAGGATGGGTATCCCGTACCGCTCGCACAAGGCGCGCAGACCGTTGCTGCGGCCCGCGATGGCGGGCTCGGTCACGCCGAGGAAAAGCTTTTGAACCTGCGCTTCAAGCCCAGCTCTGCGGATGGCTCCCAAGGCCGCTACCGCCTGCACCAGCGTCTCGGGCGTGCCGCCGGACTTGGAGATCAGGACGAACCGCGTGGCGGCAAGATCCAGGGACGCCAGGGCCCGCTCCAAGGTCACGGCATCCAGATTGTCATAAAAGCGAATGCGCGGACGCTGCTTCTGATCGTCATCGGCCCCACCCGGCACATTCCAGCCGTTCAATTGGGCGATGGCCTGACCGCCCAAGCTCGATCCACCTGTGCCTAGAAAGACGATGCTGCGTGCCCCCTCGGACAACCGCCCCATGGCATCCCTCGCGGCCTCCAGATCGTGCGTCTCCTCGGCGATGCGCAGCAGTGGCAGCGAGTGGTCGTCGTAGGCGGACTTGAAATCCGTCAGGACTGGATCAAGGGTGCCCAGGATGGCGTCGAGCGTGGCCGGCGGTAATCCGTGCTGGCCCAATCTGGGCGACAGGCAGCCTTCGATCGATTGATGCAGAAGCGCGCGCGCCTCAAGGGGATTTCCGACCGGCCGGCCATCTGAACCCGAACCCGCCCCGGTGGACATCGTCATTCGCCCTCGCTCGCTCTGCCGTGATCCTTCCCGCCGCGCACGCGTGAACGGATCAGCCGAGCCTAAGGTTCATCACCGGGTCAAGTGTCGGATGCCAAGATCAAAGGCGCAAGAGGCGCCACGGGCGAGTGTTCGGGTCTCCTCACGAGAGCCCGCGTCAGCCGCCGGGAGCCAGGCCCTTGGGCTTGCCGACCACGGTGACGATGAGATCATCGACCTTCAGCAATCTCTTGGCGACCCGCTTCAGGTCTTCCAGCGTCACCGCCTCGACCTCGCCGTTGCGTCGCTGCACATAGTCGATGCCCATGTCTTCCTGCA
>JBKJYG010000135.1:0-6403 GCA_046715905.1 Hyphomicrobiaceae bacterium
GTGTGCTGCTCCCGCGCTCCCCGCTGATCGGCCAAAGTCTCCGGAGCCTGGAGTTTAAGGAGCGTTACGGACTGCAGGTGCTGGCAATTCACCGCGCCGGCCGAGTCCCGAAAACCATTAGTTCCACGCGTCTGCGCATGGGCGATGTTCTGCTGCTGCAAGGTCGACCGGAAGATGTGAAGGGGCTAGAGCGAGGAAATCTGTTCAACATCTTTGGCGGCGTCGATGCAGGTCGGCTCAACCGTTCGCGCGCACCTCTGGCTGCAGGGATATTTGCGCTGGCGCTTGCCGCAGTGACAGTGAAGCTTGCCTCGTTACCGGTAGCGGTGCTGACCGGTGCCTTCGCCATGCTCCTCACCCGCTGCCTCTCACCCGAGGAAGCCTATCGCCAGGTTGAGTGGAAGGTTTTGATTCTGATCGGCGCGCTGCTTTCGCTCGGAGCCGCCATGGAGGCCAGCGGCGCCGGCAAGTATCTCGCGCAACAACTAATCGCGATCGTCGGCTCAGACAGTCGGTACGGGCTGTTGACCTGCTTCTTTGCCCTGACAGTGGGGCTCACACAGCCGATGTCAAATCAAGCCGCCGCACTGGTCGTGTTGCCCATTGCCCTGCGCACTGGCATCGAACTGGGCGTTGATCCACGCGCCTTTGGCATGATGGTAGCCGTAGGGGCGAGTTGCTCCTATCTGACACCGCTCGAACCATCCTGTTTGATGGTGTATGGGCCCGGCAAGTATAAGTTCTCGGATTTCTTCAAGGTCGGGATACCGCTGACAGTGCTGATCTACGCAATTGCAATCGTTCTAGTTCCCTGGACTTGGCCCCTGTAGCCAGAGTGCATCAAATTCACCTTGTTCAAAACCGACAACCAAAAAGTTCCAGAAACCACCTGGGTACAGCTTGGGACACTCCCACGTAAACCGCTGGAGATCATCACAACCGGTCTGTGACTGTTGCGCGCGTGAATTCTTCGACGTAGTCGAGCAGCCTATCTGATGCGTCCGCAGCCTTCCTCGCGTCGCCGATAGCAACGGCGCGTATGACGGCGCCATGGTGCCGTGTTGCGGTTGCGAGATCGCGGGCGCGGCGGTGGTGCAGATAGTAAAAGCGCCTTGAGAGCGCATAGCAGGGCATCACGGCCTTGGCCACGAACGGATTGCGCGCGCACGCGGCCAGAAAGTTTTTCAGCTCATAGTGATCGCGGAGGTAAAGAAGAATGTTGTCCCCCTCTGCCTTCCGCGACTCAAGGCGCGCGGCAATCTCGAGGAGCTGGGTGCGTTCATGCACCGTGCTGCGACGAGCGGCGTGCCTAGCGATCGATCGATCCAGCTCTCGCCGCAGCTCGAGCAGCAAGAGTTGCTGGACCACGTTGATTTCAGTGATTTGCGCACCGTGCCGCGGGAGGATCTTCACGAGGTGGTCTCCCTCCAAGCGCTGCAAGGCTTCGCGAACCGGAGTGCGGCCGATACCGAGCATGGCGCTGAGCTCGGCTTCCGAAGAAATACTGCCCGGCGCCAGCACTAGGGAAACGATCATCTCTTCAAGCCGAGAGCGGGCCTGTTCGGAGAGGCCAAGACGTGCCACTCCGGTGGGGTGGGCAGCCTCGACGCTTGGGTGTCCGGCGGATACTGGGCGCGCGGCGGTTACCGGGGTCTTGGCCAGCGATCCTGCTAGCATCGGGCGTGTAGGCGTGGTTAAGCGTGTTCGTCCTGTCATGATGAGATCGAGCGCATTGGACATCCTGGCCTAGCGTTGCCGCGCCTCGAGTTGTAACATATTATTGATATGCTGCAGGAGAGACTGGAGGATTCGAAGATGCCTAAGCTGCTGTCCAGTTCGGCAATCGAAGACTATCGCCGTAACGGCTACTACTTTCCCGTGCCTGTGCTGACCTCCTCCGAGGTGGCGCACTTCCGTGGTTGCCTCGAGAAGCACGAGGCCGAGACGGGCGCGCCGTTGCAGGGCAATTGGCGTCACAAGGCTCACCTGCTCTTCACTTGGGTGGACGAATTGGTGCACCACCCAAAGATAGTCGATGCGGCGGAGGATGTGCTCGGGCACGACCTACTCTGCTGGACCACGAACTTCTTCATCAAGGAGGCAAACAGCCCGGGGTTCGTGTCCTGGCATCAAGACGCTTTCTATTGGGGTCTGAGCAAGGACGCAGTCATGACCGCCTGGGTGGCGCTCTCGCCCGCCAATCTGCAGAGCGGCTGCATGAAGTTTCTGCCGGGCTCGCAGACGGAGGACCACATCCAGCACGTCGACACCTTTCACAAGGACAATCTCCTTTCCCGTGGACAGGAAATTGCCGTCAAGGTGGATGGCGAGAAGACCGTGGATTGCATTCTCGATCCCGGAGAGATGTCACTGCATCACGTCAAGCTGGTGCACGGCTCGGAGCCCAATCGCTCCAACGACCGACGTATCGGGCTGGCGATCCGCTACATCCCAACCGACGTCAAACAGCTGAAGGTTCGGGATTCGGCGACTCTCGTGCGGGGCGTGGACCACCATGGCAACTTTGACCACGAGCCGCGCCCCAAGCGCGACCTCGATGCGGCGGCGCTGGCAGCCCATGAAGACGCAATCGGCCGCCAGGTCAAAGCACTATATTCCGGCACCGACAAGGAGGCGTTTCGCGCCTGACTTCAACTGACGATCATATTCACGGGCGAGGAACGCAAGTTCATGGGCGAGGAACGCAAGCGTCTGACGGTTCCCGATCTCAAGGCCCGCAAGAAGGCCAACGAGAAGGTCGTTATGGTCTCGATACCGGATTACCCGTCGGCGGTATGGGCGGAGCGAGCGGGAATCGACATCGCGGCGGTGGGCGACTCGCTCGGCATGACCAACTACGGCCATCCCAACACGCTGCCCGTCACCGTCGACATGATTCAGCACACGCAGGCGGTCCGTCGCGGTGCGCCCAACTGCATGGTGCTATGAGCCACGTCGGCATGTGCTCATTTCATGCACCTGTACGGAGGGTTCAAGCTGCAGGGAAAAACCTCTGCCGAAGCCATGCGCATCGTCGAAGACGGCTTGGCCATCGAAGCCGCTGGCGCATGTGGCTTCGAAATTGAGGCCGTGCCTGCACCCGTGGGACGGAGCGGTCGGGATCTCCACTTTCGGGATCGGCGCCGGCGCGGCCAGTTGCGGCCAACTGCTTTTGGGCTACGACCTGCTCGGCGTGTTCGATCAATTCAAGCCCAAGTTCACCAAGCGGTACGCGGAGATCTCGAAGGTCGCCGTCGACGGGCTGAAAGCCTACGCTGCCGAGGTGATGTCGGGGCGGTTCCCCGACGTGGAGCATTCTTACTCGATGAAGTCAGAGGAGGCAGACGCGCTCCAATCGCTGATGACGAAGCGCGGGAAGAAGTGAACGGTCATTCTCTGCGCGGTTAAGGTGCGGCAATGATTTGGGAGAGAAGCGTTCAAAGCAGATCCTTTCGATCAAGCCCAAGATACTGACGCAGAAGCAGCGCGAGTTCTACTTCGACGACGGCTACATCCTTCTGGAGAAGCTGCTATCGGACGAGTGGATCGGGCGCCTGCGCGCGACCACGGATGAAATGATCGATGGGAGCGGGGGCATCACAAAATCGGATGCCGTTTGGGACCTGGACAAAGTGCATACGGCGTCGTTCCCAAAACTGCGCCGCCACTCCAGCATGAATGACCACCACCCCACCTACTGGGAGTATCTGCACCGCCGGTACCTACGTCTTCGACTGCAACGCTGAGCAGGGCCCGCTCGGCTGGCTGCATGATGGGAGAGATTGATGTGAGAGAAAGTCGCGTCAGGCGTCCTCAGTGCGTGGCTGGCCTTCGCTTCAGCCAGTCCCGAACGGCGATTGCTATTCCAGATGGATCTGACGTATTGTTGATATATCAGAAACTGATCAGCCAGTCGCCTGTGACGGCGACAAGTGAGAGGAGTTGATCGATGACGCCAGAACAGGTGTTGGCGCTGAAACCCAAGGTCCTGACGCAGAGGCAGCGGGAGTTCTACTTCGAGAACGGCTACATCCTGTTGGAGAAGTTCCTCAGCGACGACTGGATCGAGCGTCTGCGCGCCGCCACCGAACAGATGGTCGACCGCAGTCGCTCTGTGACGGCGTCGGACGCCGTTTGGGACATCGACAGGGACCACACCCCCGAGCAGCCACGCTTGCGGCGCCTCTCGAGCATGAACGACCACCATCCGACGTTTTGGGAATATGCATCGGCGCCTGAGTCGCCGCTGCCGGACGCGATCGCCGATCTTGTCGGTCCCGATGTCAAGTTCCACCACTCGAAGCTCAACTTCAAATGGTCGAAGGGCGGCGACGAGGTGAAGTGGCACCAGGACATTCCCTCCTGGCCTCACACCAACTACTCGCCCTGCACGGCTGGCACCTACGTCTTCGACTGCAACGCCGAGCAGGGCCCGCTCGGGGTGCTGCGGGGCAGCCATAACGGACCGGTCGTCGACCAATACAACGAGAAGGGCGAGTGGACGGGATGCCTCAAGCCCGCTGAAGCCGCCGCCATTGACATGAGCAAGGTGGATTTTCTGGAAGGTCCAGCTGGCTCCATCACGATCCACAATTGCCGCACGCTGCACTACTCCAAGGCGAACTGGTCGGAGGTTCCCCGCCCGTTATTGTTGAACGTCTACTCCGCGGCCAACGCAATGCCGTATACGGCGAATCCGATTTCATCCAAATACTCGGGTGCGGTCGTTCGGGGGAAGCCGGCGCGCTGGGCCTACCATGACCCGCGTCCCTGCATGCTGCCGCCCGACTGGTCGGGTGGATACACCTCCATATTTGCCATCCAGCAGTCGGAGGATTGGACCAAGAACCGGCCTAAGGTGGCGACCGGGGGCGGAATGATGTAGCGACGCCGCTCAAGCGCGGCGTTGGGAAGGCCGAAAATGGACCGAAGCGCCGCGAAGTGGGGCAACTTACAAGAACAGAAAAAACGGGAGGAGATAGAATGCGCGTTATCGCGAAAATTGCGACCGCCGCGATGTTCAGCGTCGTGTGCGCTGCGGGCGCCCAAGCTCAGGCCGTCTGCGCTCCGCATGTGTCGATCTCCGCGATCCGCCTCGGGGTGGGGTATGCATGCGCACCGGCTGTGTGAAACGCAGCGGGGCACCGAAGCATGATACGATTCTTCGGGCAATGGTGGGGGATCGAATGGGCGCTATTTGCACGCTGTCGATGTACGGCCGGTTCTGCTCTTTCGGGAGCACACGCAAACTCTGAGCTAGACTAGCAGGCTGTTGACCTTAGGGCGACGGTAGGACGTTTTTCTCGTCGCCGTCTTGGGGATTGATCTTTTTGTGTTGTTCAAACCCTGCACGGATCGTGCCGACGGCTTAGCTCACGCCGCCGCCAGCAACCTCGGCATCCGGATCAGATTGTAGGCGGCCATCGCGAACGTGAACTTGCATCGCACGCGCGCCAGCCCCCGCACTTTCACCTTCGCCAGGCCGGCGATGGTCTTGCCCCAGCCGAAGGCCTCCTCGACCAGCTTGCGCTTGCGCTGGCTGGCCTTGTAGGCCTCGTGCCGCGGCAGTTGATCACCCGCTCGAGATAAGGGACGCGGCCGAAGCGCCAAGTCTCGAGGTGCTCGGGCTGCAGCAAGCCCATGCCGATGATCACATCAACCGGCATCACCACATTGCCATTGGCGAGCAGCTCGCCGACGATGCGCTCGATCTTGGGGAATATCGGATCATCGCGAAAATTGGCAACCGAGACAGACGATGCTTTATTGCGTCCCAGTCCTTTCATGATGCTGCGCTCGAGGATCTTATTGCGCTATTTACGCCCTGGTGCACAGCGCTGCAGGATCCGTTTCCAGCCATTCGGGCACCGATCGCCTCCCGGAGAATGTTGATGTACACGCTGGCATCCACGCGCTCGTCGGGCGGCATTCGCTCTTGCTCGATCTCAGATAGCAGCGCGCGGTGGGCTCGGGTGCTATCACCCAACTCCTGAATGCGGCTCAGCGTTTCGCAGGCATAGGCGAACGTTTCTCGCATGCCGTAGTCGATCTCGAGGAGCATTCGCGGCGGCGCGTGCCCTGAGCCCGATCCGCTCGCGCTTGCAATTATGGAAGATGTGCGCGGCCTCATGCATCGACGAGATCGTCGAAGCAAGCACCTCTCGAAAGTACCGCATGGACACATAGCACGTTGTTACCTGGCTGAATGATCTGCGGCGCGTTAGGTGACAGCGGGTCGGCATCGCAGCTGATGAGATAGAGATTGGCCAAGCTTCACGCGGAGCCCAGATGCGGTTCGGCACTCAGGACCTCCTTGATATTGAACGGCGTGAGGTAGACAAAGGAACGGCCAAGCACGTCGAGAACGGTCGGCTGCTCATGCGTAGGGAACAACCCGCGCACC
>JBKJYG010000136.1:0-4169 GCA_046715905.1 Hyphomicrobiaceae bacterium
ACGGTCTTGCCGGTGCCGGGCTCCCCCTTGATCAGCAACGGGCGCTCGAGGGTTATGGCGGCGTTCACCGCAACCTTGAGATCGTCGGTGGCGACGTAGGATTGGCTGCCGGTGAATTTCATGAAACCTCTATGTCACTCGCAAAAAGACGCGGCACAATAGGAGCAAGGCCCAGGCGGGGCAAGGCGGGCTTAAGTCCGGTCGACCGGCGCATTCGAAGCGCCAACAAGCTTAGGATGGGCGATGGATCTCCTGAAGCTCTGGTTCGGCGGCACGGCGCTGCTCGTCATGACCCTGCTGATTTGGACGTTCGTGCCGATCCTGGTACCCCTGATTGCCGTCTTCCTCGGCATGGCGGGACTGGTCGCCGGCATCGTCTGGCTTGCCCGCCGTCTCGAGCGCCGCCTGGGGCGGGGATCAAACGCAGGTCCACCGCCTGGCGAGACCTGAGAGATTAAAAATTTATGCGCCAGCGGTCAGCGGCCGCGAAACACAGGCTTGCGCTTGGCCAGAAAGGCCGCCTGTCCCTCGCGATAGTCCTCGCTGGCAAAGCAGGCCTCGACCAGTCCGTCAAGGCGCGCCAAATCGGCGCCTTCAGGCCGGCTCACCATTTCGTCGATCGACGCTTTCGCCGCCCGGATCGACAGCGGCGCATTGGCCACGATTTCACCCGCAAGCCGCATCGTCTCAGCCTCGAGCGAGGTCCCAGCTACCACCTGGTTGACCATGCCCATCGCCAGCGCCTCATGGGCTGCGTAACGCCGGCCCGTGAACAGCATCTCCTTGGCTTTCGACGGCGTCATCACAGACAGCATGGGCCGGATCCACCGCGGATTATAACCGATCGACAGCTTGGCCGCGGGGATCGAGAACACTGCCGTATCGGCCGCCATCCGCAGGTCGCAGCAGATGGCGATCTCGCAGCCGCCGCCGAAACAGTAGCCGTGCACCATGGCGATCGTCGGTTTGCTGCAATTGGCGACGGCCTCGAAGGCGCGATGGTTGACATCGTCGTAATGACGCACCTTGTCGCCGCTGCGGGTAGCAGCAAATTCCGAGATGTCGGCGCCGGCTGAAAACGCCTTGGTGCCGGCCCCCGTCAGGATGACGACGCGGACCTCCCGATCCGCCTCCGCCTCCGCCATCCGCTCCGGCAAGGCGGCCCACATCGCCAGCGTGAAAGCGTTGAGGCGCGGCGCGTTGTCGATCTCGATGATCCGAACGCCGCTTTCGCTGCGGGTTCGCAAGCCGGGTGTGTTCATCCTCGTTCCTCTTTCAGGGCCCCACGAGGGCCTATCGTTCGGGGCGAGCCCCGCGCCATCGACAGTTCTGCCGCGTTCTAAAAATTGAGCCAGAGGATGGGAACGCTCGACCCGGCCGGGAGCGCGGCTGCCCCAATCGGCCGGATGATCAGGCAATCAGCCTCGGCAAGGGGTGCCATCAACGATGAATCTTGAGAGGCGACCGGCGTCGCGCGGAGTGAGCCATCGGACGAGCGCTCGATTGTTGCGCGCATATAGTGAGCCCGGGCTCCGTTGGCGCCCAGCTCCGTGGTCGTGCGTGCCGTGGCGGGCGACTCGGGTTCTGGGTCAAGGCCGAGCAACGCGCGCACGAGCGGGAGCACGAACAATCGCGTGCAGACAAGCGACGACACGGGATTGCCCGGCAGTCCAAGCACGCGCTGGGAGCCAAGGCTGCCGTGCATGAGCGGCTTGCCGGGCCGCATCGCGATGTTCCAAAAATCGAGCGCCATGCCACGCGCCTGCAGCACGGGCGCGACGAGATCGTGATCCCCGACGCTGGCGCCGCCGACCGTTACGAGCACGTCAGCGCCCGAGGCCGCATCGACGTGCGCGCCAAGGCTGTCCCGCGTGTCGTGGGCAATGCCGAGCAATCGGGCTTCCCCGCCTCCGGCTTCGATCATCGCGGCGATGCCGTAGGTATTCGAGCAGACGATCTGATCGGCGCTCGGCAGCGTCCCCGGTGGCACAAGCTCATCGCCATTGGCCAGGATGGCGACGATGGGTTTGCGGCGCAGCGTCAGTTCGGCATAACCCATGGCGGCGGCCAGCGTGATGTCGCGTGAGCTCAGGCGGCGGGAATCCGGGATCAGGGCCGTGCCCGCCAGGAAATCCCCGCCGGCCGGCCGAACATGCGCGGGATCAGGCGAACCTTCCAGCACCATCACCCGTCGGCCCTCCCGACGCGTGTTTTCCTGGATCACAATCGCGTCGGCCCCCTTGGGCAAAGGCGCGCCCGTGAAAATGCGCACGGCACTGCCTGGCGTGAGCTGTTGCCCGAAGCCGTGGCCGGCCGCGGATTCTCCGAGCACGTCGAGGCTCGCCGGCAGCGTCGCCACGTCTTGCGCGCGCACCGCATACCCGTCCATGGCCGAGGCCGTGAACGGCGGCTGGGTCAGGCGTGCCACCAACGGTTGCGCCAATACGCCGCCATAGGCCGCGATCAGGCCGGCGCGCCGCGTATCAGTGATCGCGATGGCGCCGGCGAGAATACGCGCCCGGGCTTCCTCGACGGTCAGCGCGCGCGTCATGCATTAGTCCCTGGCTGCGACTTTGGCCGCGCTGGCGCGATAGGTGCCCGAGCGGCCGCCTCTTTTCTCGAGCAGTTGAATGCTGCCGATGACCATACCTTTGTCGATGGCCTTCAGCATGTCGTAGAGGGTGAGGCAGGCAACGGACACCGCGGTCAACGCCTCCATCTCGACGCCCGTCGGGCCGTGCACCTTCACCTCCGCGATCACGCGGATACCGGGCAGGTCGGGCGCCGGCTCGAGGTCGACCGTGACCTTGGTGAGTGCCAGGGGATGGCAGAGCGGGATGAGCTCGTGCGTGCGCTTGGCGGCCATGATGCCGGCGATCCGCGCCGTGGCGATCACGTCGCCCTTTTTTGCTTCGCCGCTCTCGACAACCGCCAATGTCGCAGTTGCCATGCGCACGGTGCCTTCGGCGATGGCGACCCGCGCGGTGCCGGCCTTTTCGGAGACGTCGACCATGCGGGCGTCGCCCCGCTCGTTCAGATGTGACAGCTTGCTCATCGGGCGATTTCCTCGCGCTTTGGCCCGCTCAGCAAGCGGCGCGTGGCGCTGGCCACGTCGGCTTGCCGCATCAGGCTCTCGCCCACCAGGAAGGCGCGGACGCCCACAGCGGCAAGGCGTTCAAGGTCGGCGTGATCGCGAATGCCGCTCTCAGCGATGATGATCCGATCGGGCGGCACCCGAGGTGCCAGCCGCTCCGTGGTGCCCAGCGTGGTCTCGAACGTCCGCAGGTTCCGATTGTTGATCCCGATCATCCGGCAGGGCAGCTCGAGCGCACGGTCGAGCTCTCGTTCGTGATGCACCTCGGCAATCGCATCCATGCCCCAAGCCCGGGCGCTAACCGCCAGGGCCTGAGCGGTCGTGTCGTCGATTTGAGCCAGGATGATCAGGATGCAATCGGCGCCCCAGGCCCGGGCCTCAGCAACCTGATAGGTGTCCAGCATGAAGTCCTTGCGCAGCACGGGCAGCCGCGTAGCGGCGCGGGCCTCGACCAGGTGCTCTGGTGCGCCCTGGAACGAGGGGTGATCCGTGAGGACCGAAAGACAGGCCGCACCGCCCTCGGCATAGGCCCGAGCCAGTTCCGGGGGACTGAAGTCGGCCCGGATCAGCCCTTTCGAGGGGCTGGCTTTCTTGATTTCGGCGATCAGGCCGAACCCGACGCAGGTTTCAAGCGCCTTGGCGAACGGCCTCACGGGCGGCGCACGTCGGGCAGCCTCTTCGATGGCAGCCGTCGGCCGTTCGTCCTTGGCGCGGGCGATCTCGGCCAGTTTGTAGCGCGAGATGCGCGCCAGAATGTCGGGTGTCTCGGTCATGGCGCACATATACGATGCGTCGGGGTCATCCGCTATGGTTCCGCGGCGACAGACGGGCAGGTTCTTGCTCATGTGCCAGCTTTTGTCAGCGGCATCGGGGCGTTGCGAACGGCAGGCTCGATGCGTTGTCGATCCGCGACCTGTCGTTGTGCCGCGTGCACACCCATGTTAGGCGACCGGACCAACGGCATTTTGGAGCGGTTGCATGAGCGTGGCCGACGCCTCACGGTCAGACAATGATGCTCCCCAGCTTGAGCGGGGCGGTGTCGATTCCGGCTACGCGTGGTTCAGACTCCTCGTCG
>JBKJYG010000137.1:0-7447 GCA_046715905.1 Hyphomicrobiaceae bacterium
TGAGGGCACTTCGTCTCGGGGCCAAGATAGAGCCCTACGCGTAAAGGGAGCGTAAAAGCTGCACGCTCAATGAGGGACGCACCCGGCCCCCTGAGATCATCGACCTCACGGCCTTGCCGGCGGGACCGAACTTGCCGGCGTGCCGTCGGTCCAAGCCCCGCTCAGAGGGTGCGCTCGATGGCCACGGCCGTCGCCTCGCCGCCCCCGATACAAAGGGCTGCGATCCCCCGCGTTTCCCCGCGTTTTCGCATGGCGTTGATCAGCGTCACGATGATGCGCGCTCCCGATGCGCCGACGGGATGGCCGAGGGCGCAGGCGCCGCCGTGAATGTTGACCTTGTCGTGCGGGAGGTCGAGATCGCGCATGGCGGCCATGGTGACGACGGCGAAGGCTTCGTTGATTTCATAAAGCCCAACGTCCTGGGCCTTCCAGCCTGTGGCGTCGAGAACCTTCTGAATGGCCCCGATCGGAGCCGTCGTGAACCAGGCAGGAGCTTGCGCATGGCTGGACGTCGCGACGAGGCGGGCCAGCGGCTCGAGCTTGCGCCGGCGCGCCTCGCTGGCGCGCATCAGCACCAGCGCGGCAGCTCCGTCGGATATCGAGGAGGAGTTGGCCGGAGTGACCGTTCCACCCTCGCGGAACGCCGGTTTGAGGCTCGGAATTTTGGCCGGATCAGCCGTGAAGGGCTGCTCATCGCGGGTGACTTCGCTCGTGCCCTTGCGGCTCTTCACGGTGACGGGCGCCATCTCCGCATCAAACGAGCCGTCCTCGTTGGCGGTCTTGGCGCGCCGCAAGCTCTCGATGGCAAAGGCGTCCTGCGCCTCGCGGGTGAACTGGTAAAGCTGAGCTGTATCTTCCGCATAGGTGCCCATGAGGCGGCCGCGGTCGTAGGCATCCTCGAGGCCGTCGATGAACATATGGTCGTAGGCCTGCGTGTGTCCGAGGCGTTGGCCGGAGCGCATTTTGGGCAGAATGTAGGGCGTGTTGCTCATGCTCTCGAGACCGCCTGCCACGATCACGTCACGCGGGCGCAGGTGCAGAGCCTCATGCGCCATCATGACCGTCTTCATGCCGGAGCCGCACATCTTGTTGACGGTGGTGCACGGCACGCTGTCAGGCAGCCCGCCGTACCGCGCCGCCTGCCGGGCCGGCGCTTGTCCAAGGCCCGCCGGCAACACGCATCCCATCAGGACGTCCGAGATCTCCTCGGCTGCAACGCCGGCCTGCGCCACAGCGGCACGGATCGCTGCGGCGCCCAGGTCAGGCGCGGTGACGGAGGCAAAGGCGCCTTGGAAGCCGCCGATTGGCGTGCGCGCGCCGGCAACAATGACAATGGGATCGGACTGGTCGCTCATGAGGGTGTGTTCCTGCAACTTTTGCCCATCTAACGCAGCAATCAGGGCGGCAACGCAAGCCTTTTAAGCGATTTTGGCGGGGCTTGAGCTGCTCAATCCGCGCGCGCCGGCTGGGCTCGGATCTGGTCCCAAGCGGTGTTGATCTGTTTCATCCGAGCCTCACGCCGCAGGCGGTCATCGTCGTCTGTTGCCTGATCGGGATGCCAGTTCTGGCGCAAGGCATCGACGGCCTTTTTGACGACCCGCTCGCTGGCGCTCGGATTGACCCCTAGAAACGTATACGCTTCATCGGGTGTCTCGGGCATGGCGTCGATGCGGCTGCGTTCGCCGAGGCCTCGTTCGTGCTCGATGCGGGCCAGGGTTCTGACGCGCTGGAGATCGTTGACGATGCGCTCGAGCTCGCTTCTGGCCGTGGCGTGGTCGCGGTTGCGCAGTGCAGTGGCAAGCTCCGGGGACGAGAGGCGCTGGTCAATGCCGGCGAGTTCAGCCTGCAGCACGTCGCGCAGCGCCCCATAGGGAAGCAAGTCCTCGATGATCTGACGCACGATACCGGAAAGAGCTTCGGCCGTGGCCTTGAGCTCGGCGGCGGCCGCCCATTCGGTCGCCTCGCGGCTGCGTGCTCGATCGGGCTCATCCAGAGGCGTGCGTCCCGCCTCCGATCCCATCAGAGCCGCGGCCAAGAGTCCGACCGCGTCCGACGAGGATACGGTGGCCTCGCCTTCAGTCGTGCTCGATGAAGCTGGCTCTGCTCCGGCCTCGGTTGCGGTCCCCGCGGCCTCGCGCCGTTGGCTTGTCGCTGTCGCCTTCGCGAACAGGAACAGGCTGCCGATCACCGCCAGCGATAGGAAGGCGAGCGCGACGGCGAGGTGGCGCCACGCACCGCTCTCGAAATTAGAACGCCGAACGGTTGCAACCCAACCATCGACACGGCTCGATGGTTCGGCGGCGGCCGAGGACGAGGCTTCGACGGCTCGCGCCGAGGCTCCCGGCCGCTGGCCGGCGCCCGGTGATGATGCGCCCGATTGAAGCGGCGATTGCGGCCGAGAATCAGCCGTCCCCGCGGCGGCCTTATCTGCTGCCCCAGCTCCGGCCACGCCGGTTCTGACCAATTCCAGGCCCGGAGTTCTTGGCGGTGTTTCGCCGCCGCTGAAACGCGCTCGCAAGTACAACACCGGCGCAAAACCCGGCGGGAACGCGACCCGCGCGCCGGGATCGTCCCCCGGCTTTGCGCAAGGCTGAGCGGGCGTCATCGGCGGCCCCCGGCGCGGGATGGCCGACGCGGAGCCTGCGGGCGTCGTGCAGGGGTTGGCGGCCGACGGCTGCGAGCGCAGCAAACGGACCATCAGGCGGCCCGCATCGACCGATGCCCACCACGGCTGTCGCTCGCCGGCCGCCGCCACGAACGACATCCAATCGAGGCGCTGTCCACCACAGTCGAAATCGAAGCGGTGCAGCGTCAGCGTGCGGCATTCGGCCGGGGCCGAGGTGCAGGCCAAAAAACGCTGCTGCTCGCGGATGCCGATGATTGGGTAAAGCGTATCCGTGGCGGCTGGCGCGATCCTGACTTGACCCGCGTGAACGCTGCAGGCGAAGGGCATCGACACGTGTTCTTGCGCGTGCCCCGGTCCGGCAGCAAACGGCACGATCGAGCCGAGCACCAGCAGCCAGGCCGGCGAGACCCGTCGGCGCATGGGAGATGCCGATCCGGTCGGCACTGAAGCGGTTGGACCGTGCCGTGTCGAACCGGGGCTTATCGGACCGCCTCCGCGCGTGCGTGCGTTCAGCGTCGTCTTTGTTGGACGACGTTGTAATATAATCACGGGCTCCCCCCGCACGCGACGCGTGCCACCCATCAGCCCTCAAATCCGGGAACAGGGTCGCGCTGCAGGTTGGCGGCTTTAAGGCGCAGGTCTGGATTCCGGTGCAAAAAGCCACTCTGGGCCAGTCCCGCGCAAGCTTTGATCCTGGCCGGCTTTCCCGCTCAGTCGTCGGTGCTCGATGCGGCGAGATATTGTGTATTCACCCAGCCGGAGCGGCCGCGCCATGCAATTCGACACCACTGGCCTTGGCAGGCGCCCGCCCGTTGGACATCGCACGTTCCGGGCGGAATGCCGCCAATGGCGTCAAAGGACGGGCTCGGGCCCGTCCGGATGCGCAAGGTGTCGCCGTCGCCGACGCCCCTGACGCAGGCGCGCGGGCCACCGGTGCCCCGGTCTGCCGCATCTTCCCCGCGTCCGCTCGATCGGATTTTGGTGCTTTGGGATTGACGCGCCGCCGCGTCGCTGTCCGCCCCGCGCGCTGGGGCAGCCTCGGTGCGTGATCGACTGAGCGTCGCCTGTTGAGCGGCTTCGGGTGAATCGTAAACCGCAATGCGCCGGCTATCGACCCAGCCGGTCAGCGTTTCAAAGCGCATTTCGCACCAAGTGCCAGCGCATCGGCCCGCCAGCTTGATCCCGCAAGCCTGAGCTGGGAATTGACCGGTGATGGTGCCCGAGCCGCCCGGCCGGCTGAAGACGTCGAGAGGCGTTGGACGCTCGGCATCGTGGACACAAAACGTCGTGCCTTTGATGGCGTCAGCCGGCGTCGTGGATAACGGCGGGGGCTCGGTCGCATTCGGAACGGTGTCGGCGGCGCCCTGAACCTGGGCGGGCCGCACAGCCGGCTGGTCTTGTGCCAGTAACGGGGGCACAGATGATAAGGCCAATGCGAAGGCGACGGCCAGATTGACGGTGACCCGATGGCGGACGTAACGCATGGTCGAACTCCTATCCGGCCCTTCTGCTGCGAGGGGGCCCGGATGACGAAGCCGGCAGGCAAGCCCAGCAGAACGACTTTTTAAGGGCTGGATGATCTCGATCAGGCCTCTTTGGTGGGCCCGGAGGGACTCGAACCCCCAACCAAGCGGTTATGAGCCGCCGGCTCTAACCGTTGAGCTACGGGCCCGGACGGCGGACCCGCCGGCGGGGGAGGTATAGCAGAGCCGCCGCGTAGAACGGAAGCACCGACCCGAACGGCCGGATAAGTGTTCGACATCCCTTAGGGATCACGCCAGATCGATCAGCTCCACGGCGGGCAAGGGGCCGGCACCCGGCTGCAAGGCCCAATCTGCGGCATTTCGCATCTCGCCCGTGCATCGGAGCTGATGCAGCCGCTCGAAATCGATGTCGGCCAGTACCAGGCCTGGCTCGTTGACCACGCCCTCGGCGAGGACGCCCGTGTCCGACACGCCGGCTTCGGCGGGGACATAGATGCCGGCGGCGCCCGTGTTCCGGTCGACGGCTGGAGACCAGGGCGCGTTGCCGACGAGCGGGCTCAGCACGCAGGCGCAGGTGTTCTCGAGCGCTCGCGCCAGCGCCGCCGTGCGCACGCGGTGGAAGCCCGAGAGAAGCTCCGTGCAGGCGGGAATGAGCAACAGCCGGGCGCCGGCTTCGGCCATGACGCGGGCATGCAGCGGAAACTCACTGTCGTAGCAAATCAGCACCCCGATGCGGCCCAACACCGTGTCGAACACGCGCAAGCCAGAACCCGGCGCGATCCCCCAGCGATGTTCGAACGGCGTCAAAATCGACTTCTCCTGTACGCCGATGCGACCGGCGGGGGTGATCAGCCGCGCGGCATTGGCGAACCCTCCGCCAGGCTGCCGCCAGGGTCCGCTGGCAGCCAGGATATGAATCCCGTGGCGCTGGGCCAGGGCCTGGTGGTGTGCATCGATCTGCGCCAGGGCTTCGGCTGCCGCGGCCAGCGAGGCCGCGAGATCCCCAGCCAGCGCATCGGGCAGCCACCCGGCCGCTTCCATGGCCCCGTATTCGGGAAAAACGACGAGCCCGGCCCCTTGGGCCGCTGCGCGCGCCACCCAATCGCCGATCTTGTCCAGCAGCGCCGGCAGACCCGAGAGGCGCTCGATCGGGTATTGCGCGGCCGCGACCCGCAAACAAGATCGGGACGTGGCCATCATGTCAGCGCCTTGATCCAGAACTGCATCGGCTTTGCCGTCGGCACGGCGCCGCCGACGTCCAGCCATTCGAACGACGTCGTCAATCCTTGCACCTGCTCGTAGCCCCGCCGCCGCCAGAAGCCATCGAGCGGCACGTATTCCGCCGGCCGCAAAGGATGCTCGGGCGGCCGCACGACAGCCGCGAAAGCTGCATGCGTGTAGCCGCCAAGCCGCCGCGCATGCGCCTCGCGCTGCGCGAAGAAGGCCCGGCCGACGCCGGCGCCACGATAGGCGCGCTGCAACACGGATTCGCCCAGGTAGAACAGGCCAGCGATATCAAGTCCGCGTTCCCGGAACGGCTTCGCGAAGTCTTCATGGTGTTCGCGCATCGGAGACCCGGTCGCGGCGCCGACAATGTTGTCCCGGTCGCGAGCGACCACGATCACAGCCCCGCGGCTGGCGGCAAAGCGCGCCATGTAGCCCTGCTCGTAGTCCAGGGTGCCATCGTAGAGGTAGGGCCAGTCGCGAAACACTTGACGCGAAGCCGGGCCAGCGCGGGCAGCGCCGATTGCAACTGCGGTCCCGTCAGCGGTTCGATATCAAGGCTCATCGACACGACCGGATGCGCTTAAGATGGCGGATCGCCGACGACCTGAACCAGCCAGTCGGTCAGATTATAATAGGTGGTGACACGCTGGATGAGACCATTGTCGATGGCAAAGAACGTGCCCGCGGGCAACACGTAAGTTTGACCCTGGGCGTCCGGCATTCCCTCGTCGGTGGCGAGATACCGGCCTTGCACGTTGAATTCGGCGGCGGCCCGGCTCCCATCGGCGTTGGCCAGAACCACGATATCCGTCAGCTTTTCCGCATAGCACAGGCTCATGTGGGCGCAGAACTGCTCGAAGGCGGCTCGGCCGGTCCGTCTTGGCCCCTGATTGACGTCGTGGACGACGGAGTCTGACACACACGCGAGCATACCGGCGGTATCCGCCCGATTGAAGGCAGCGTAGTATGATCGCAGCAGCGCTTCCGTGCGCTCTTTCTCGCGCGCGGTCGGATTGGCGGCGGTCGGGGGTTCAAACATCTGGGTCTCGCTCATGCTGCTCTCATGGGCTGCGCTTTCGCATATGTGAGGCGGCTTGCAAAGCCGCAACTCGCCGTTTGACACCTGCAGCCGGCGGTGAAACTCTCGCTCGGGTCCGCTCGATCCTGATGAGGAGATACCGCCATGCCCGTTCAAACGCCGTTCCTGGATGGCCAGGATAAACTTGGACCGTTGCAATCCCGGTATCTGGATGTCGGCAAGCTGCCTTGGCAGGAGACGCGGTTCCCAGGCATCACCATGAAAGTTCTTGTCGAGGACAAAGAGACAGGGCTCATCACGTCGCTGGTTCGCTTCGCACCGGGCGCCAAGCTGCCCTATCACGAGCACGTCGAGGTCGAGCAGACCTGGGTGCTGGAGGGATCGCTGGTGGATGACGAGGGTGAGGCGACGGCTGGCAACTTCGTCTGGCGGCCGGCGGGCAACCGGCATGATGCGCACTCGCCCAACGGTTGCCTTTGCCTGTCCGTGTTCTTAAAACCCAACATCTTTCTCGACAAGAACACCGTCGGTTGGGCCACGCCCGGCGGCACCTGATGAGGTGCAGCCTTTGACGGTTCAGGGGCGTTCGCGGTAAACGCCCCCATGTCACGTGTCGACACACTTTTTGTCACGCAGATCTACCGGGTCGAGCTTGGCCGTCAGGGCGCTCTCAACAGCGATCTCAAGGCATCATGCCTGTCGATCGCCGAAGACGATCGCGCCGGCCAAGCCTGGTGCCGCAGCAATGGCTATCGCGGCTACACGTCCTACGCCTCGCTCGACGATCTGGCGTGGCGGTCCCCGCCTTTTGCCGAGCTCATCGGCCACATCGATGGCCACGTCGCGAGCTTTGCCCGCGCGGTCGCCTTCGATCTCGGCGGCAGCCGCCTATGGTGCGACAGCCTCTGGATCAACATCCTCGAGCCGGGTGGCTTCCACACCGCACACCTGCACCCGCATTCGGCCGTGTCGGGAACCTACTACATCGACGTGCCCGACGGCGCCCGCGCCATCCGGTTCGAGGACCCGCGGCTTTCGATGATGATGTCGGCACCCCCGCGCAAGCAGACA
>JBKJYG010000138.1:0-2578 GCA_046715905.1 Hyphomicrobiaceae bacterium
TCGCTGCAGGCCGCATTCGTGGACTATGGCGGTAACCGGCATGGGTTTCTCGCCTTCAACGAGATTCACCCCGACTATTACCAGATCCCGGTCGCCGACAGGGAAGCCCTGAAGCAGGAGGAAGCCGAGGCCGAGGCGGCGGCGGAGGCCGAGGCCGAGTCGCGGGCACAGCGCCGCGGGCGCCGGCAGGCCGCAGCGCTGCGGCGCGATCCCGACCGCGAGACGGACGATGGCCGTCGTGCCCCGCCAGCAGATGGGGAAGAGTACGAGCAGCCGAGTCTCGATCTGCGCGAACCCGACAGCCGGTCGGCCTATGGCGAGGATCGCGAGACCGGGGGCAGCGAGCTGCCGGCGCGGGACATGCAGCCCGACCCCGACCGTGATGGTGGAGCGGATACAGCCCAGGATCGGGACGCCGGGGAGCATGACTTGCCTGAGGATTTGGCCTCAGAGCTCAATGGATCGGCGACCGATGCGGTATCGGGCGAGCTTGAGCACGTGGAGCAGGTGGCGACCGAGGAAGACGCCTTGGAGGAGGTTCCCGAGCGCACACGCCGCCGCGCCCGGCAATACAAGATCCAGGAAGTCATCAAGCGGCGGCAGATTATTCTGGTGCAGGTGGTGAAGGAGGAGCGCGGCAATAAGGGCGCTGCCCTGACCACTTACATTTCGCTCGCCGGCCGCTACACGGTGCTGATGCCGAATACGGGCCGGGGTGGCGGCATCTCGCGTAAGATCACGCAGCCTCAGGATCGCAGGCGGCTCAAAGCCATCGCCGGGGACCTCGATGTTCCGGAGGGGATGGGCCTGATCATCCGGACCGCGGGCGCCGCGCGCACGAAGCAGGAAATCAAGCGCGACTATGAATACCTGCTGCGCTTATGGGAGAGCGTGCGGGACATGACGCTGGTCTCAACCGCGCCGTGCCTCGTCTACGAAGAGGGCAATCTGATCAAGCGGTCGATCCGTGACCTCTATTCCAAGGACATCGACGATATCGTGGTGGCCGGCGAGGTCGCCCACCGCGACGCCAGTGCCTTCATGGGCATGCTGATGCCCGGTCACTCCGATGCGGTCATCCGCTACGATGCCCCCGAGCCGTTGTTCACGCGCTTCGGCATCGAGCGCCAGCTCAACGCCATGTTCAGTCCCTATGTGACCCTGCGTTCGGGTGGATATCTCGTCATCAATCAGACCGAGGCGCTGGTCGCGGTCGACGTCAACTCGGGCAAGTCGACGCGCGAGTTTTCGATCGAGGAGACGGCGCTCAATACCAACCTCGAAGCTGCCGACGAAATCGCGCGTCAGCTCAAACTGCGCGATCTGGCCGGGCTCATCGTCATCGATTTCATCGACATGGAGGAGCATCGCAACAACCGCTCCGTCGAGCGGCGGTTGAAGGACGCGCTCCGCTTTGATCGTGCGCGCATTCAAGTGGGGCGCATTTCGCACTTTGGTCTACTTGAGATGTCGCGTCAGCGCTTGCGCACGGGCGTCCTCGAAGGATCGACGTCGCAATGTCCGCACTGCCAGGGAACGGGCATCATCCGTTCGGTTGAATCGGTTGCTCTCGCCGTGTTGCGGGCGCTTGAGGATCAGTTGCTGAAAGAGCCGGCGTCGTTGCTGGCGACGACCACATCGGGCGTTGCCCTTTACATTCTCAACAACAAGCGTGGGTTCATCACCGAAATGGAGCGCCGCAACGGCGTTTCGATCGCGGTGGAAGCCAGCGACCGCATGCAGGGTGCAAATTTCACCGTCGAACGGACGGCCGCGGCCGCCGCCGCGCCGAAGGTTGCCGGCCGCGCGGTCAGCATGGATTGGTCGTTCGACGAGGAAGAGAGCGCGCCCTCGCTCGAGGCCGATGAGCCGGTCGATGAGAGCGGCTTTGGCGTGCCATCGGCACGGGGCCGGGACCGGAACCGGGACCCCGACCGCGAGCGCGAGCGCGAGCATAACGGCCATGCCGCGCAGCGATCCGGATCTTATGCGTCGCGGGGCCCGCAAAGGGCCGCTGCGCGCGATGATGATCAAGGCGGCACACCGGACGACGCGGACGGACGCACGAAGAGCCGTCGCCGTCGCCGCCGCGGCCGCCGTGACCGGGACACCGGCGGGAGCCACGATGCACCGCTTCACCCGGGTGCTGAGGATCGGGATCCCGACGCCGCCTATGCCAATGCAGAGCCCGCCGACGACAGCCCGGAGCGGACTGCAGAGCTGCGCGGCGGGGCGGTCCAGCCGCGTAGTCGCGGCCACGATCGCGGCCGTGATCGCGACCAAGACCGGGGACGGGCGTCGAGACAGCCGTTGGCCGACGATGATGTGGTGCCGTTCTCGGCCCGGTCGCACGATGTTGACTACGACCCCTCGGATGGCGGCGGCAGAGACTCTGGCGGCGACCGCGCAGTTTCGGCGCGGACCGAGGCTGAGCCTGAGGAAACCGGTGAGCAGCGCCGTCGAGGTCGCCGCCGGGGCAGACGCGGTGGTCGGTCTCGCAGTGGTGGTGACACCTTTGTTGCCCCTGATGCAGCGGCGCCGGGCGAGGACCCCCTTGCGCGCGACGACCAATGGGAGC
>JBKJYG010000139.1:0-3486 GCA_046715905.1 Hyphomicrobiaceae bacterium
CAGGATCTCTCCGAGGAGCAGATCGGAAAGGGCATCGAGGGTCAGGCGAACCTGTTTCAGCGCAAGTTCCGCACCCCGGCAACGCGCGATGCCGCCAAAGCCCGCTTCCTGGCCGACCCGCAGGGCAAGCATCTCGCCCGCGCGGACGTGGTGATCGAAGCCATCGTCGAGAAGCTCGAGGTCAAGCAGAGCCTCTTCAAGACGATCGAATCCAAACTCAAGCCAGGCGCGATCCTGGCCACCAACACCTCGTCGCTCATGATCGAGGATATTGCAACGGGGCTCGCCGATCCGGGCCGTCTCATCGGTTTGCATTTCTTCAATCCGGTGGCCCAGCTTCCCCTCGTGGAAGTGATCCGCGGCACCAACACGCGCGACGACGAAGTGCGGCGTGGCTGCGCTTTCGTCACGGCCATCGACAAATTTCCGCTCATCGTGAAGAGCGGTCCGGGCTTCCTCGTCAACCGGGTGCTGGCTCCCTACATGACGAGCGCCATGCAGCGCCTCGAACGAGGTGAAAAGCCCGAGAGGATCGATGCCGCGGCGCGGGCGTTCGGAATGCCGGTGGGTCCAATCGAGCTGGCCGATCAGGTTGGTCTTGATGTCTGTGCCCATGTCGGCCGTATCCTGAAGCTCGGGGACAGTACAAAGCTCGACCAGATGGTGGCGCAAGGCAAGCTTGGAAAGAAATCGGGCGAGGGCTTCTATCAGTGGCGTGACGGCAAGCCTGTGAAGACGGAGGTGATCACCGATCCAGCCGAGCTTGAGCGCCTTGGCCGCGAGCTGGTCGAACCCTTGATCGCCGAAGCGGAAAAGTGCCGGGACGAGAAGGTCGTCGAGAGCGCTGATATGGTGGACGCGGGTGTGATCTTCGGCACGGGATTTGCGCCGTTTCGTGGCGGCCCGCTGCACTATCGCGCGAAAAACCCCGCCGTCTCGCCAGTCGGACAACCTCGCGCCGCCGCCGAGTAGGGCCAAAAGCTCTGCTGGCGACGTAACAGCCGAAAAGTAAAGGAATGACGCTTGATGACCCAACCTCTGCGCCGCGTGGCTGTGCTTGGTGGCGTGCGAACCCCGTTCTGCCGTTCGAATACACTCTACGCCGACCAGAGCAACCAGGACATGATGACGGCGGTGCTCGGCGGCCTGGTTGAAAAATACAGCCTCGATGGCGTCCACATCGACGAGGTGGTGGGCGGCGCCGTGGTGACGCATTCGCGCGATTGGAATATCGCCCGCGAGGCGGTGATAGGTTCCAAACTCGCACGCACGACCCCCGGCATCACGATGATCCAGGCCTGCGGAACCAGTCTGCAGGCTGCGATGGGCATTGCTGCCAAGATCGCGACCGGCGAGATCGAGAGCGGCATCGCGATCGGGTCGGACACGACGTCGGACGCGCCGGTTGTGTTCTCGAAGAAATTCGCCGATCGGCTGGTGCAGGTCCAGCAAGCGAAATCGTTGGGAGCGCGCGCGGGTGCGTTCAAAGGCATGAGCCTGGGCGAGCTGAAACCCGTTCCGCCCTCCGTGGCGGAGCCGCGCACCGGCTTATCGATGGGCCAGCACACCGAGCTTATGGCCCAGCACTGGAACGTCAGCCGGGCCGAGCAGGACCAGCTTGCCTACGACAGTCACCGCAAGGCGGCGGCGGCTTATGACATGGGCTTCATGGATGACCTGCTGGTTCCATTTGCCGGTGTGTTTCGCGACAACAACCTGCGCGAGGACATGTCGCTCGAGAAGATCTCGACGCTGAAGCCGGCCTTCGATCGCTCCGAACGTGGCACGCTGACCGCTGCCAACTCCACACCGTTGACCGATGGCGCAGCGGCCGTCCTGCTGGGCTCGGAGGGCTGGGCTTTGAAGCACGGGCTGCCGGTTCTAGCCTACCTGACTGCGGCACAAACCTCCGCCAACGACTTCGTGGCCGGCGAAGGTTTGCTGATGGCGCCAACCATCGCGGTTTCGAAATTGCTCGAGCGCACCGGCCTCAAGCTGCAGGACTTTGATTTCTACGAGATTCACGAAGCTTTTGCCGCTCAGGTGCTGGCGACGTTGAGAGCCTGGGAGGATCCCAAGTATTGCAAAGAGCGGCTGGGTCGCGACGAACCGCTGGGGCGGATTGATCCAGCCAAGATCAACGTCAAAGGGTCGAGCTTGGCGTTTGGACATCCCTTCGCCGCAACCGGCGCACGCATTCTAGCTAATCTCGCAAAGTTGCTGTCTGAGAAGGGCACCGGTCGGGGCTTGATCTCGATCTGCACGGCCGGTGGCATGGGTGTTGCGGCAATCGTGGAGGCGCCAGGCGGCGTGCTGGCGAAGTCAGAGGACCTCGTTGCCATCCCAGCCGCACGGCAGGAAAGCGTGACGGAGGTCCAGCCCGTCAGCGAGGAGGTTAAAGCCCGCGTCGATGAACTGAAGACCGAGGCACTCGCCCCGGAACCGGTGGAACGTTAACGATTTCGATTGCTAAGCTTTGTCGAGACCTCACCGTCACAGGAACTTCGGCGTAGCTAAGGCGTTACTTCGCGGAGTAACAGATGAGGAATCCCATGACACGCTTGTTCGCCGCGGCAGCTTTGAGCCTAAACTTGCTCGCCGGTCCAGCCTTGGCCCAAAATACCGGGCCGGGTAGTCCTTCCTCCACGCCCACGACGCAGGGTCCGGGATCGCAGCCAACGCCCGGCGCGACAACGACCCCGGCTCAGGCACCGGCGGCGCCTGGTGCTACAAACTCAGGTGAAAAGTCGGACGGTACGACGAAGCCCGGCGGCGGCGCCAAAGGTGCCACCGGCGGCTAAGCTCGTCTGCTCCAAGATCGTTTAAACAACGGCGTCCTCAACAGGGCGCCGTTTCGTTTGATCGGTGCCGTTATTGCCTTTGAGCATGCGGCTCGGGGAGCGACGCTGACCTTCCGCATGCCTATCCACACGGCCCGGCGCAACGCAATTGAGCTGGCGCCGACGTGACCGTTTCACTCCTTGCCGAGGGGATCCACCTGATTGGTCCCCAAATGAAAGCGGCCCGGGAAATCCCGAGCCGCCTGCATGACCGCGCTTAAGCGAGTTACGGTTATGGTGCGTTCCGCTCAAGTTCGCCGAACACGCCGTCCGAGCGCGGCGCTTGATCTGCCTTCTCGTCGAAGGGCGAGCGCGGCGCCTGATCACGGATGTCGTCGAACACGGTACGCGGTGCGGTATTGCTGATGTCCGTGAAGACGCTGGAGACGGGAGCCGCCGAGGCTACGCCGCTCATGAGGCCGATGGCAAAAACGGTTGCTAAAAAGGTTTTCATGGTTGATGTCCTGTATAGGTTACGGCGAAGCGGATGAGGGCAGCATGCGCCCCTCGAGCATGACTTGCCCGATGATGTCCAGATGGGGAGCTTTGCCGAGATCGGAAGACAACGTCACACAGCCGTGACGATTGGTGATCCAGGCACCAAACCCTTGTGATCAGCGCGTGAAACGCGCCCGCTTCTCAACTA
>JBKJYG010000140.1:0-3158 GCA_046715905.1 Hyphomicrobiaceae bacterium
CCTCACAGTCTTGTTCTACGTCGACTCAGCTGCCACGCTACCTCACTGCGTGACGGCGGCCGAAATTCTGCGCCAGCGACTCTCGGCTCGCATCGTCATAATGCTGGTCGACAGCGCCAAGCACCGGTCGGAGCCGCTGACCTCCTACACTGTTTACGACTATGCGGCGCTGTTCCGGTCCGGCAATGGTTTTGAGCCCGCGTGGGGGCCCGACGACCGGCCCGCTACGACTCTCGGACGACGTGGACGCCTCATACGCATCAAGCGGTGGTTCGCGGCACGCAGAAAGCCGTCTGGCACCCGTCCCGCCGGGCTCGCGCTCCTCGGCGACGCCGCTTTGCATGTCCTGCTCATCCCCCTGACGCTTGTGCTCGTCATCAACCGCTTCTTGTTTCCGCCTCTTCGCCGCATCCTGGCCAGGATGTAGGCCTCGCGATCCTTGCTCGAGGTCCATCGGCGCAAGCAACACCGGTATCGGATCAGTATGCTTGCCGGCGTGCGAAAACCGGTTCAGCCGATCAGCACGCGCGTCGTGGCGCGCCTGGCAATGCTATCGATCTGGACCGCCTACATCGCTTGCTCGGCGTTAAACCGTGGGACGAGGCCGGCACGATTTGCCCGCGCCATGCTCGGCCTCGCGCTTGTCCCGCTGATGCCGGTCGTTGTCCTGGACCGTCTGACGTTGCCGCTCCGACAGCTCATACGTTGGAAGCCCCGGCGCAGCCATTCGGTCGCCCTGGCCAGGCCCGGCCGGAGCGCAACGGCTACGGCGCTGAGACGGATCGCGCAAGCCATGGTGCGCACCCGACCCGTCAAGCCATGGCCCGTCAATTTCTGGAATTACCCGGGCGTACGGCGGCTTCGCCAGCGCGCGGCCACCGCACTGGACCTGAGGCTGACGCTGCGGCGATGGTGGATCCGCGTTGGCGAGCGCAGCCGGCGCACAGCTCCGTCGAGATGGAACGCAAGCGCGATCCGCCGTTTGCGAACCGTCGTCCGACAGTACAACTGGCTTCTCTCGTCCGAAACCTGGGACGCGATTGAGCGGCTGAAATACTGGCTCAGCGCCATCCGCGGTGTAAAAAACTTCGTTGCAGCCGTCAGGCCCGACATCATCGTTTTGCCTGAGGACAACATCGAAACCATCTCGCGCGCCTTCGTGACTTACGGCCGCCGCAACCGCGCGCGCACGGTCATTTTGCCCTTCACCATCCCTAATCCCCTGGAGCCGGCGCAATTCTACGCCGACGATCCACGCCACCACGTCCGCGGAGCCCTGTCCTTCATCGTGTCGCGGTGCTGGCCGAAATGGCGGTTTCAGCATGCCGGACGACCGCTGATGCGCCTCAGTTGCAGCAAGGCATTGGCGATCGAGGTGCTCGGGCTTTCGACGCCCGCGCCTTGGATTCTCAATCGCGGCGGCGCGAGCGCCATCGTTCTCGACAGCAATGCGCAGCGTGACCTTTATCTGGCACTCGGCTTTCCACCGCACCAACTGCGCGTCATCGGCGACACCTATGGCGCCACGCTGGCCACTGGCTTGCGCCTGGCCCGGCAACGCCGGGCAGCCGTGTTGTCACAGTACGGAATGGCTCCCGACCGGCCGCTCGTGGTTTGCGCCTTCCCGCCCGACCAATACAGCGGCGCGAGCACGCGGTCGTTCGAGTTCACGAGCTTTGAGGCACTTGTCGAAGCCTGGATGCAGACCTTTCATCGGCTCGGCGATACCGTAAATGTGATCATCCGCCCGCATCCGCGGCTCGACCTCAAGTTACTGGCGCCGCATGAGCGGTCCAACATCCGCGTATCGCTGACGCCGACCGTCGAGCTTGTACCCATCGCCGACCTCTACGTGGCTTCGATTTCGGCCACGATCCGCTGGGCGATCGCGTGCGGCATTCCGGTCGTGAACTACGACACGTATCGATACCGCTACGGCGACTATGCCAGCGTCGAGGGTGTCGCGCATGTCGAAGGCGCTGACGCGTTCAGGGCGACCCTCAGCCGGTTCCTCGAAGATCCCGCGTACGCGTCCCATCTCCGGCAGCAGCAGATCGCGGCCAGCCGGCACTGGGGCATGGTGGATGACGCGTTTCCGGAGCGCTTGAGCACGTTGTTGGCCGATTTGAGCGGCGGGGATCCGGCGAGGTGGCCGTCCATCGCTGGCCTGCTGCCTTGGAGAACCACACACGTCGGCGGCCGGGCACGTCTTGCAGGGAGTTGACGGCTCAGCGCCGGCCATCGTGATCACAGGGGGAAACATGGGACGCATTCTGGTTACGGGAGCGGATGGCTTCATCGGCTCTCATCTGGTCGAAGAACTCGTGCGTCAAGGGCGTGAGGTACGGGCCTTCGTTTATTATAATTCCTTCGACTCCTGGGGCTGGCTCGACACCGTGTCCGACCCGGTCAAGGATGCGATCGAGGTCTTCCCAGGCGACATCCGCGACGCCGCGGCCGTTCGCCGGGCGATGACCGGCTGCGAAGGCGCCCTTCACCTAGCGGCCCTGATCGGCATTCCGTATTCCTACGTCGCACCCGACAGCTACATCAGCACCAACGTCGTCGGCACGCTCAACGTTGTCGAGGCCGCTCGCGACCTGGGCCTGTCCAAGGTCGTCGTCACGTCCACCAGCGAAGTCTACGGCACGGCGCAGTTTGTGCCCATTCACGAGGAGCATCCGCTGGTTGGCCAATCGCCCTACTCGGCAACCAAGATCGGCGCCGACCAACTCGCGCTGTCCTATTATCGATCCTTCGATACGCCGGTTGCGGTGGTGCGCCCCTTCAACACCTATGGTCCAAGACAATCGTCACGCGCCATTATCCCGACGGTCATCACCCAGATCTCCGATGGCCGCCGCCGCATCCAGCTTGGCGCATTGCATCCAACACGTGATCTCAGCTTCGTGCGCGACACCGCCCTTGGCATGCTCGCGGTTTATGATGCGTCGTCATCCGTCGGCGAGGTCATCAACCTGGGATCAAACTTCGAGCTCAGTATCGGCGAACTCGTCGACCTCCTCACCAAACTCATGGGCGTCAGCGTGGAGGTGGAGACGGAGGCCGCTCGGCTCCGGCCCGGCAAAAGCGAGGTGGAGCGGCTGTTCGCCGACACCAGCAAGGCAGCGCGTCTGTTGAACTGGGCACCCCAGTAC
>JBKJYG010000141.1:0-4556 GCA_046715905.1 Hyphomicrobiaceae bacterium
AGACGGTCCTAATGAGCGGTGCGGGGGCTGTTCCCGGGGTTAGGGTCCTGCCAAGGACCGGAGTGCCCCCGGCCTGCCACCAGGGTACGGACGACGGTCCGTGCCGAAGTTCGGGGTGTCCGACGCATCCGGAGGTGGGTGGAGAAAGACAGCAGCTTCGCGGGGCGGTGAGGGAACCGCCATTTTTACACATCGGACCCGCGGCCCTACCGCCCCGTGCCCTCGATTTTCTGTCCCATCCGGGAGCCCGATGGCTCCAGCGGGGACTTTGGCGCGTGGCCAGCGGCCCAGGCGGGTCAGATCACCTTCATCGCCATGTTTTGAAAGGTCGTCTTGATACGCCGCACGGTGCCGGTCTGCGAGCGCATGACCACCGTCTCGGTCTCGGCGAAGTCGCCCCGGAAATGCACGCCGGCGAGCAGCGAGCCATCGGTGACGCCGGTGGCTGAGAAGATCACATCGCCCGACGCCATCTCCAGCATCGAGAACTTCTTGTTGATGTCCTTGACGCCCATGCTCAGCGCCCGCCGGGTCTCCTCGGCATTGGAGGGCTTCAATCGCCCTTGCATCTGACCGCCGATGCAGCGCAGGGCCGCCGCAGCGAGTACGCCTTCGGGCGCCCCTCCCGAACCCAGATACACATCAATGCCGGTCTGGTCGGGATCCGTGGTCCAGATCACACCCGCGATATCACCATCCGGTATGAGGCGGATGGCAGCGCCGCTACGGCGCACCTGCTCGATCAATTCGGCATGGCGAGGCCGGTCAAGAATGCACGCCGTGATCTCGCGCAACGGGCATTTCTTGGCGGCGGCAAGGTCCTTCAGCACCTCCTCGACGGGCTTATCGAGATCGATGATGCCGTCGGGATAGCCCGGCCCGACGGCAATCTTGTCCATGTACATATCCGGAGCATTCAGGAGGCCGCCTTCTTCCGAGATGGCGATCACGGCCAGCGCGTTGGGCATGTCCCTGGCGCAGATCGTGGTCCCCTCGAGCGGATCGACGGCAATGTCGACGCGCGGTCCCTCGCCCGTACCCACTTCCTCGCCGATATACAGCATCGGCGCTTCGTCCATCTCGCCTTCGCCGATCACGACCTTGCCGCGGATGTTGACGCGCGCGAGTTCACGGCGCATGGCATCGACGGCCGCCTTGTCCGCGCCCTTGTTGTTGCCTTGGCCGCGCAGGCGGGCGGCAGCAATGGCCGCCGCTTCAGTGACGCGGGCTACTTCGAGGACCAGGATCCGGTCCAATCCGCCTTTGATGCGTTCGCCGGGCATGTGCGTCTTCTCCTGCTTCGCTCCCCGATCGTAGGGCGTGTGCGCCGACGACCGGCAGCGTCGCCACAGAGAGGCTGCGGTTACAACTTTTCGATGCGGATCATCTGCGGCTTCTCGGACACCGTGCCGGCGGCTTCGATCGCATCGAGCGCCCGGCGGATCGATGCTTCCGTGGTTTCATGGGTGTTGATGATCACGGCCGTCGGGGTTCCCGGCGGCGGCCGTGCGTCGATACCAGGCAGAGCTTTCTTGGGGCGTCGCTGGACAAGGCTCTCGATCGAGACCTCCTGATCCGCCATCCGTCCGGAGATGGCCGCCATCATACCGGGCCTGTCGGGCACGAGAAGGCGCACATAATAGGCGCCCTGGTGCTGTCCGAGCTTGGCACGTCGATAGGGCTGAAGCCGGGACGCCGGGACCGAAAACGGCGGCATCACGATACCGCGGGCGATCTCGACAATGTCGCTGGCGACGGCGGAGGCCGTTGGTCCCGCGCCGGCGCCCGGTCCGACCAGCAGCAGAGTTCCCACGAAATCGCCATCGATCGCCACGGCATTGGTGACATTCGAGACCTCGGCAATGGCCGAGTGCTTGGGCACCATGGCGGGGTGGACGCGCTGTTCGATGCCGCTATCGGTGATCATGGCGACGCCGAGCAGCTTGATACGATAACCCATGTCGTCGGCGGCCTCGATGTCGGCCTGGGTGATGGTCTGGATGCCCTCGATGTGGATCTGGTCGAAGGCAACGCGGGTGCCGAACGCAAGGCTCGTCAGCAGGGTCAGCTTGTGCGCCGTATCGAAGCCGCCGATATCGAAGGTGGGATCGGCCTCGGCGTATCCCTTGGTTTGCGCTTCCGCCAACACATCGGCGAACGCGCGGCCCTCCTCCTGCATCTTGGTCAGGATGTAATTGCAGGTGCCGTTGAGGATACCGTAGACGCGGCGCACGGAATTGGCGGCGAGCCCTTCCCGCAGGGTCTTGACGACGGGGATGCCGCCGGCCACGGCGGCCTCGAAATTCAGCGCGACGCCGTTCTTCTCGGCCAAGCTCGCCAGGTCCAATCCGTGCCGGGCCAGCAGCGACTTGTTGGCCGTCACGACATGCTTTCTGGCCTTCAAGGCGGCTTCCACAGCTTGCTTGGGCACGCCCTCATCGCCGCCGATCAGCTCCACGAACAGATCGATCCGGGGGTCGGCTGCGAGCTTTACGGCATCGTCTACCCAGGCATAGGCGGACAGATTGATATCGCGACGCTTGGACCGGTCGCGCGCGGAGACGGCGACAACCTTCAACTCGCGACCCAGCGTCTCCGATATTCGGGAGCCATGAGTTTCGAGGAGGCGGAGGAGGCCCGAACCGACGGTTCCGAGACCGGCGACGCCGAGTTTCAGAGGGTCGGTCATACTGCGTCTGCTACCGTTGTAAAGAACCGCGAACTGGTAGCATGTTATGCATGGTTTCCGGACCCTGCGCGAGAAACTTTTTGATGCTTCGGCCGGCCTGCCGGATGCGATGTTCGTTCTCAACCAGAGCGATGCGCACGTAGCCCTCGCCATATTCGCCGAAGCCGAGGCCTGGAGACACCGCGACGTCGGCTTTCTCGATCAGCAGCTTGGCAAACTCCACCGATCCGACGTTCCGGAACGGTTCGGGAATGGGGGCCCAGGCAAACATCGAGGCGGGGGGCGCGGGCACCTGCCAGCCTGCGCGGGCAAAGGCATCGACCAGAACGTCGCGCCGCCGCTTGTAGGTGTTGCGGATCTCCTCGACGCAGTCCTGCGGACCGTTGAGCGCCGCCGCCGCCGCCACCTGGATCGGCGTGAAGGCGCCGTAGTCGAGGTAGGACTTGACCCGCGCCAGCGCGCCGATGAGCCGCTCGTTGCCGACCGCGAATCCCATGCGCCAGCCCGGCATGTTGTAGGTCTTCGAGAGCGACGTGAATTCGACCGTGACGTCGATGGCTCCCGGCACCTGCAGAACGGAGGGCGGCGGGATGCCGTCAAAGTAGATCTCCGCGTAGGCGATGTCGGACAGGATGATGAGGTCGAGCTTCTTCGCCAGGTAGACGGCTTCCTTGTAGAAGTCCAGATCCGCGGTCATTGCGGTGGGATTGGACGGGTATGAGAGCACCATCGCCAGCGGCTTGGGGATGGAATGGCGAACCGCGCGCTCGACCCCACGCAGAAATTCATCGCCGCAGGCGGCCGGGATATGCCGCATTGCGGCGCCCGAGATGATGAAGCCGAACTCGTGGATCGGGTAGGTCGGGTTGGGGACGAGGATGACGTCGCCTGGCGCGGTGATCGCCTGCGCCATGTTGGCAAAGCCTTCCTTGGAGCCCAGCGTCGCGACGACCTGTGTTTCGGGATCGAGCTTGACCCCAAATCGGCGCTGGTAGTAAGCCGCCTGCGCGCGCCGCAGTCCGGGTATGCCTTTCGATGCGGAGTAGCGGTGCGTGCGCGGCTTGGCGATGGTCTCGACCATCTTGTCGATGATGTGCTGCGGGGTCGGCATATCCGGATTGCCCATGCCCAGGTCGATGATGTCGGCGCCGCGCCCCCGTGCGCCTGCCTTGAGGCGATTGACCTCGGCAAAGACGTAAGGGGGTAGCCGCTTGATCCGATGAAAATCTTCAATCACGGGCGGGCTCGCGCGTCAGGGGCTGTTGGACTCATCGCGCGCCTGTGTACGCTTGGTGGCCAAGGGCGTCAAAGGATGTCGCCTGGTGGGCCGGCCTTGGGCGCAAACGCTTGGGGCAGTGAGGCTTATTTGCCCTTATTGATTTCCTTGAGGGCCGCAGCCTGCTCCGTCTCCTGGTTGCGGATGAGGGCTCCGATCGCGGCCGCTTGCTCGTCCTTGGTCAGAACGGTCCGATCGGATTTGGAAACGGTGGGCAGGGCACTGGTCGGCAGGCTGTCGACACAACCGCCAACCGTGAGCAGGGGGAGCAGCGCGCACGCCAACCTCAAGCCGAAGCGTGGGTATGTGTTGCGTCGCCGCACATCCGTGCCCGGCCGAGGAGGCTTGGCCTTCGATGAAGCTTGCATCGGGGGGTCGCTGGAACTGATCGTGCGCGTCGCCACGGTGGTATTCGCCCCGGTGTGAGTCAGTAACGGTATGTGTGTTTAAGCGATTTCAGAGCGGGGGACACGTTGCAATGCGGCACTTCGACGGCTACAAGATAACGAAATGATGGTGTGTCTCGCGAGCAGCAGGCCCCCCTTCCTTTAGCAACATTCGCGGCCCGAACGCGCCTCGGCGCTGGTGATC
>JBKJYG010000142.1:0-2763 GCA_046715905.1 Hyphomicrobiaceae bacterium
ATGTTGGTGTTTCTGGGAGCCGGGTCGTATTTCATTGGCCGCGCGATCAAGCGCGAGTCGGATCTGGCGCGTCTGCAGTCGGACTTTGTCTCCGCGGTGTCGCACGAATTCAGGACGCCGCTGGCGGCGATGCGTCAGCTCTCGGAACTCCTGGCGGCCGGACGGGTGCCGCAGGAAGCGAAGCGACAGCACTATTTCGAGTCTCTGGCCGGTGAGAGCCGCCGCCTGCAACGGCTTGTCGAAAACCTGCTCAATTTCGGGAAGCTCGAATCCGGTGCGGGCCTCTATCATTTTGAGGCCGTCCAACCGCGCGAGTTCGTGGAAGGGGTCGTCTCGGAGTACCGGGCGCAGCTGTCGCGACCGGATTGCCCGATTGAACTGACCGGCGCGGACGACGCGGCCGCGTTTCTGGCCGATCGAAACGCCATTGCGCTGGCCTTGCACAACCTGCTCGACAATGCCATCAAGTATTCCGGCGGCGACCGGCCGGTGCACGTCGGCTGGTCGCAACAGGGCGATCGGATCGCTGTCACGGTGCGTGACGAGGGCCCTGGCATCGCGACAGACGAGCAGCAGGTGATTTTCCAGAGATTCGTGCGCGGTCGTGCCGCCGCAGACGCCAACGTTCGGGGAACCGGCGTCGGCCTCGCCGTAGTACAGCTCGTTGCGAAGGCCCATGGCGGAGAGGTAGTGGTGACGAGCCAGCAGGGCGAAGGCGCCACGTTCACGATGCTCCTGCCCGTCGCCACCGAGCAGCCGCGTGGGGCGGAAGAACCCGCATGAGCCGCATTCTCGTGGCGGAGGACGAGCCGTCAATCGCGGGCGCGCTCGAGGACGACTTGACGCTCGAAGGCTATGACGTGACAGTGGTGGCCGATGGCCTCGTCGCATCCAGGCGAGCGACGCACGAGCCGTTCGATCTGATCATCCTCGACGTCATGCTGCCGGGACGCGATGGCTTCGACATCTGCCGCGACGTTCGCGCCGCCGGGCTCAGCACGCCGATCCTGATGCTCACCGCCCGCGCTCAGGAAGTGGAGAAGGTGTACGCCTTCGAGATGGGCGCCGACGACTATGTCACGAAGCCATTCGGAACGAAGGAACTGAGAGCCCGCATCAAGGCACTGCTGCGCCGCGCTGCAGGCGGGGCCTCGGCAGCATCACCACCAGCGTCATTTATCTTCGGCGAGGTAGAACTCGATCTCGACAAAGGCGAAGTCCGGCGGGCGGGCCAGCCCGTGGATGTCACTCTCACTGAATTCAAGCTGTTGACAGCATTTGCGAAAAATCCCGGCCGCGTGCTGGGCCGGCAGCAGTTGCTCGACGCGGCGTGGGGCCCGGGTATCGTTCTCTCCGATCGAGCCGTAGACAACCACATCGTCAATCTCCGGCGGAAGATCGAGCCCGACCCGGCCGAGCCCCGATATCTCGTCAGCGTCCGGGGCCTAGGCTACCGACTGGATACGTAACTTGTGCACAACGCAGACCCCATCCGGATTCATTGCCCACGTTCAAGTCCTATCGTTCGCACCTGGAGGGGACAGACGATGAGGTTTCAACGGACGGGTGCATGTATCGCATTGGTGATGGGGCTGGTGACGGTCTTGGCGGCGCAGAACAGCGCGCAGGCGGAGAAGCAGTTTCAGGCGGCGTTGCAAAAGGAGATGGTGGCCGGCGATCTCAAGGGCGCCATCGCGATCTATAGGGAGGTTGTGGCGCAGGCGGGTTCCAACCGCGCGCTGGCGGCGAAAGCCTTGCTGCGTATGGCCGAGACCCATCAGAAACTCGGGGACGCCGAGGCGCAGAAGATTTTCGAACGCATCGTTCGCGACTACGCTGACAAGGCGGAGGCCAAGGTGGCCCGCGACCGGCTGCCGGGCGCCGTCGGAGCGCAGAGGGAGCCGCGCACCACGAGAGCCGTCGCTGGAGGTGCTTGGAACTACGCTGCGGGCGCGGTATCCGCCGACGGAAAATACCTGCCATTCATCGATGTGGACGACAACCTGGCGCTGCACGATCTCACGGATGGCAGGCAGCGAGTCATCGTGCGGTACGGGTCAGCAGGATTTCCGGCGAGCGCCGAGGTATCGAGGGACAGTTCGCAAGTAGCGTTCAGTTGGTGCTACGCGCATGGGCCCGAACAGGACAAGACCTGCGAACTGCGGGTACAGAGCATTCGGGGGCCGAGAACAGAGCCTCGGAAGCTCGCCGGAGGCGCCGACCTCATGGTGCTTCCGCTCGACTGGTCGCCTGACGGCACCCAGATTCTGGTTCGGATGCCGCAGGACAACACCATGCGCCTCGGTTTTGTAAACACGCAAACGGGTGCCATACGTCCGCTCAAAACCGTCGACTGGCGCGGCATCCGACGCGCGGCGTTCTCACCGGACGGACTCGATGTGGCGTTCGATGTCCAGACGACCGGCCCGCTCCCCGCGCGTGACGTATTTGTGCTCGCCGCCGATGGCAGTCGTGAGGCGCACATCGTGAACCATCCGGCTGTCGACGTGCTCGTCGGCTGGGCGCCGGATGGTGGGCGCCTCCTCTTCACGAGCAACCGGCGCGGTAACGCGGACCTGTATGGCCTGCTGTGGACCGGCCGGCGGGCGCAGGGCGAGCCTCATCTGCTGGCGGCGAACGTGAACGGCGAACCATTGGGTGTGGCGCGATCGGGTGCCGTCTTCATGCAAACCTGGGTGAATGAACGGGCTGTAGAAGTCGCTGAGATTGACTTTTCGGCGGGTCGGGTTGTCGGACGTCCTG
>JBKJYG010000143.1:0-4541 GCA_046715905.1 Hyphomicrobiaceae bacterium
GGGTACGCTCCCAGGGCGACAGCGGCGTGCCGTAGTGCGGATTGATGCCGATGCCTGAGTACGCGAACTCCGTCATGTTGGTCCGGCCCATCAGGATCAGCCCAGCCGACCGCAACCGCGCCACGACCGGTGCGTCGGCTTTCGCCGCAGCCTGATCGGCCAATGCCTTGGAGCCGGCGGCGGTGACCTGGCCACGGACGTCGGCCAGATCCTTGATCGCGATCGGAATGCCAGCCAGCGGCGAAACGTGCGCTCCGGCCCGGCGCATCTGATCGTGCGCGTCGGCGGCGGCCAGGGCACCCTTGGCGTCAACGTGGATGAAGGCACGCGCGCCCTCACCGTTCCGATCCTCGATCGCGGCCAGCGAGCGCTCGACAAGCTGTCGGCTGCTCGTGTGGCCCGAGGCCAAGTCAGCGCAAAGCTGACGGATAACAATGGGTTTTGACGATGCCATGGAGAGTTCCTGAAGGTACGCGTCGGCGCATCGTAACCCAACCTCGTGCAGTCCTGGTGCAAAAAGATGCGGTCATGCCTGCGGCGCGCCACAGCACTTTGCCGGTGCAGTCCGGGCTAAGCGGGCTGCCGCCGGTTCACGTGCCATTTCGGCCGACGGCGAGGTGAAGGCCAGCCTTTGAGGCTTTCCCTCCGGACGAGGGTCATGGCATGCTCTACGGCCAGTGCCGGACAACAGCATCGAGGGTCGCATGGCGACGATTGTTTCCGGCATCGCAGCCGCCGAGACGAGGCCGCGATTGAATGCGCGCACGGGCCTCGAAGCGAGGCTCCTGTTCAGGCAGGGCGTCAACTGCGGCGTCACGCACGGCTTGGCGCCCGGTTACGTGCAGGGCAACCTGGCGATCTTGCGTCAGGAGCTGGCGGCTGACTTCCTGCGATTCTGCCAGCTCAATCCGAAGCCGTGCCCGTTGATCGGCATGTCGCCACGGCCGGGAGATCCGACCATTCCCGAGCTTGGCGTTGATCTCGATATCCGCACCGATCTGCCGCGATACCGCATCTGGCGCCGGGGCGAGCTGGTGGACGAGCCCCTCGACATCACGCAGCACTGGCGCGATGACCTCGTAGCCTTCGTGTTGGGTTGTTCATTCTCCTTCGAGGAAGCCTTGATCGAGGATGGCCTCGAGCTTCGCCATCATACCTGCGGGTCGAACGTACCCATGTACCGGACGAACCTCGCCTGTACGCCGTCAGGCCCGTTCCGCGGTCCAATGGTTGTCTCGATGCGGCCGCTGAAACCGGCGGACGCGATCCGCGCCGTCCAGATCACCTCGCGCTTTCCCGCCGTGCACGGTGCTCCGGTCCATATCGGCTTGCCGCAGGCGATCGGCATTTCGGACCTCGGCAAGCCCGACTACGGCGATGCCGTCGACGTTCACGAGGATGAACTGCCGGTGTTCTGGGCCTGCGGTGTCACTCCGCAAGCCGTCATCGCCGCCATCAAGCCCGAGTTCAGCATCACCCACGCACCGGGCTCGATGCTGGTGGCAGACATTCGCAACAGCCGGTTGTCCGCGTTGTAGTCTGCACTCGGCCAGCCTGATCATCCGGCCACGAGAGCCAGCATAAGATGTCGCGCCTCTGGCGATTGCCCTCCCCTGGGGCTATGCTCTGCCGGGGCACCACGGGAGGACCGAAGACCGATGCCGACACTCGCCGCCAGCGCCTTGCTCGATCGTGTCAGTCACAAGCGGGTGGACGAAGTTTGGATTGCTGAGCAGAAAGTAGCTCCGGGTGCGCTCTATCTGATGTTTTGTGACCTGAAGCCGGTGATTGTCGCCTCCGACGACCCTGCGCAAAGCCAGTTGCGCTGGCTGTCCGCGCTCGAGGTCGAGAAACTTGGCCTGCCGGTGGAGGACGCTCTGTTCCTGGGCGTGACGCGCGATGACGGCTCGCCGCGCTTTGCGCTTGCCATCACCGATCACAGAGCCAGGGCGGTGCCCGACGCCGTTCGCTACGTGCGGCCCGCTGTAGATCTCCGCTCCCTCGCCATGCAGGGCGTTCTCACGCCGGAGGAACAGTCGCTGGCGGGTCAGGCGCGAGCGCTCGCCCAATGGCATGAGAACGCCCGGTGCTGCGGAAAATGCGGCTCGGTCACGCACACCAAGGACGCAGGGTGGCGGCGCAAATGCTGGGGCTGTGGTCTCGACGCGTTTCCACGCACCGATCCGGTCGTGATCATGCTGGTGACGGACGGTGAGCGGTGCGTCCTGGCGCGCGAATTCCGCTATCAGAATAACATGTGGTCTACGCTTGCTGGCTTCCTCGAGCCCGGCGAGGACATCGAGCACGCCGTTCGCCGTGAAGTGTTCGAGGAGATCGGCATCAGGGTCGGACGGGTCGATTATAACCTGAGCCAGCCTTGGCCATTCCCGCATTCTTTGATGCTGGGCTGCGTTGCCCATGCGGAGGCAACGGACCTCAAGGTCGACACAAATGAGCTTGCCGAGGCGCGCTGGTTCACGCGCGAGGAGGCGCTGTCGATGCTCGAGCAGCGTCACCCGGAGGGGCTTACCGCACCCGGCCCGCACGCGATTGCCCATCGGCTGGTGCGCAACTTCATCGAGCGTAAAACGAATTGACGGGTAGGAACGAGCCCGTTGCTCCCGAAGTCTGTCTGCGAGGTCAAATGAAACAGCCGATCAGCTTCTACAGCGAAGGCTTCAGGCTCTCGGGCGATCTGTTCACCCCGGAGGGTGTCAAGGAGGAGCGCCGGGCGGGCGTCGTGCTCTGCCATGGCTATACCGGCGTCAAGGACCTGTATCTACCCGACAACGCGCGTGTGTTGAACGAAGCCGGCTATATGGTCTTGACCTTCGATTATAAGGGCTGGGGCGCAAGCGAGGGCTCGCGCAGCCGTCTGGCGCCGATGAGCCGCGTTGCCGATGTGCAAGCGGCGATGACGTTCCTCGGTCTGCAACCCAACGTCGATCCTGAGCAGCTGGGCCTTTACGGCACCAGCTATGGTGGTGCTACCGTGGTTTGGGCCGGCGCGATCGATCACCGCGCCCGCTGCATCGTGAGCTGCGTCGGAGTGGGTCACGGCCAGCGCTGGATGCGCAGTGTGCGACGCCCCGACGAATGGCATGATCTGCTGGCTCGGTCCAAAGCTGACCGCGAGGCGCGCGTTCTCACCGGACAGTCCGCCATGGCCGATCGTTCCGAGATTCTGTTGGCCGACCGGCAATCGGCTGATCTTGCAGCGGCGGCGCGGCGGGACAATCCGAATGCCATCGGCACACTGCCGTTGGAGTTCATCGACGACACGCTGCAATTCCATCCGGAGTGGGTGGTCGACAAGATCGCGCCGCGTCCGATCCTGTTCATCACCACGGATGACGATCGTCTCGTGCCGCCCGAGGAATCGGCGTCGCTTTATGCCCGCGCCGGCGAGCCCAAGCGGCTCGTCACCTTGAAGGGCTTTGGTCATTACGAAGTCTATGTCGAGCCAGCCTTCAGCCAGGTGATGCGCGAGACGGTGAATTGGTTTGAAGCTCACCTGCCAGCGAGGTCGCCGGCGGCTCGCTAGACGAACCTTGTCGGCGAACGGTAAGAGTGTGGTTTGCGATGAGCCCAGTCCATCCCGGATCCGGTACTCCGTAACGAGAGGGCGCTTGAGCAATGGCGTCGCTGATCACACAGGCCGAACGCGATCTCTTCGTGCGCCGTGTCCGCGTCGCGATGGCACGAAGCGGGATGACCCGCGAGGCGCTGGCGGAACGCGCGGCTTGCAAGGAGCGCACGCTCGGCAACCTGCTCTCGGGCCAACCCGTCCGCGACCAGACGCTGGCCAAGGTCGCGCGCGTGCTCGGCATCGACATCGAGGATGTGTTCTCGCGTCCCCTGGAACGCTCTGCTCCTGCGGAGCGCCGCGCGGGTGAAGATTACGGCGGCTATCTGCTGTCCGCCTACGAGGCGTATCCGGGAACTTACCTGGCTTATCGGCGCGTGCTGTCCGATCGCGCCGAGCTGTTTCGCTCGGTGTACGAAATCGATTGGGACGACGAACTCAACCGCTTGCGCTTTTTCGAGCTTCAGCGCTTTCGCGGCGTTGGCGACACGGAGGTCGCCTCGAGCCACGCGGGAGGAATTTACATCAGCCCGCATACCGGTCTGCTGCATTTCCTCACCACGTTTCAGGGCGCGCTGCGTCTTATGACCTTGAACAAATTCCGATCGGGAGACCAAAAGCTCATCGGTGTCATTCTTACACAGCGCGATCGGGAGGTGTTCTTTCAGCCCGCGGTGTCGCCGATCTATTTGGAGAAGACCACGACGAAACGAAAGAACTCGGAGCTGGACAAGCTGGTGGGCGCGTTGAAGGCTGGCGATCCGGGGTTCGACACGGCGGCGGGAGAACTCGATCGCATCGAACGGGAGGTCGTAATGTTCGCCGGCCGGCGGAGCGATCGTGAGCGGATGCCACTGTAAAGGCTGTTGCTGAGCCTGAATTGTCGACTGGGCCGACGTTTGTCCCCAATCCGGTTTTCTGAGCTCGGGCGTGCTTTTGATGCGACAACCCAGTG
>JBKJYG010000144.1:0-3654 GCA_046715905.1 Hyphomicrobiaceae bacterium
CACATGCGCGGCGCCTGCTCAGGCTGTCCGAGTTCAACGGCGACCCTACAAGGCGGGATCGAGCGGCTGCTCCAGCACTTCTGTCCCGAAGTTCTCGAAGTCCGCCCGGTCTGATACGAAGAGCCCCGCTCCCGCTTGCAGCGGGGCCTTGTTGTCGGTTGCTCCAGAATAGGGCCGTTGAAATGAGATCAGTGGTCGATCCAGCAGCGCTGAACCAGCTCTTTGTCGAGGCGCGCACACACAACGCATGGCAGAACAAGGACGTACCCCCGTCCCTGCTGACAGAGCTGGTGAACCTCACCAGCTACGGACCGACCAGCGCCAATTGCCAACCCGCGCGCTACGTATTCGTGACCTCGGAAGCCGCCAAGCAGCGGTTGTCGCCCTTGGTGTCGGACAACAACCGGCCCAAAATCATGAGCGCCCCGGTCTGTGCCATCATCGGCTACGACATGCGCTTCTATGAGCATCTGCCCCGCATGTTTCCGCACAATCAGACGGCCCGGAGCTGGTTCGAGGGCAAGCCCGACCACATCGCCGCGACGGCACTGCGCAACAGCTCGTTGCAGGGTGGCTACTTCATCCTGGCGGCGCGTGCCTTGGGCTTGGACACAGGACCGATGTCCGGCTTCGATAACGCCGGCGTGGATCGGGAATTCTTCGCCGATGGACGCGTCAAGTCGAACTTCCTCTGCAGCCTGGGCTATGGCGATGCCTCGGTGCTGTTTCCGCGATCGCCCCGCTTCGAATTCGCCGAGATCGCCGAGAGTCTTTAGGGTCGTCGTATCCCGCGTACAGATGAGCGACGCGCCAGCCGATGAACGTTCTAGCCTTTGACACCTGCCTCGGCGCGCTCTCCGTGGCGATTGCCGCTGAGGGCGAGGCGGGGGTTCAGTTACTCGCTGAGGCCTATGAGGAGCGCGAGACCGGGCACGCCGAGAGGCTCATGCCGATGATCATCGACATGCTGGCCGCCGCCGGGCTGTCGATCGTCGACATCGACCGGATCGCGGTCACCGTGGGGCCGGGCTCATTCACGGGCGTGCGCACCGGGATTGCGGCCGCTCGCGGCTTTGCCCTGGCTCGCGGGATCGACGTGGTGGGCCTGAGCAGCCTGAACGTGATTGCGAACCGGGCCTCTGCGGCCCGTGCCGATCGGTTTAAACCGCAGGCCGTGTGCGTTGCAATCGACGCACGTCGAGAGGCGCTTTACGTGCAAGCGTTTGGGCCCGACGCTGACCACCCGCTGAGCGAGCCCGCGCTGATGACGCCGCCCGAAGCAGCGGCCTTGGTGCGGCAGCATCGCGCGATTGTGGTGGGAACCGGAGCAGCACGCGTGCGCTGCGAGCCGCCCCTCCCGGTCGGTCCACCCGACGACGCCGCCGATTACGATGGCCTTCAGCCGCATGCGAACGTGCTGGCGCTCAGGGCGTCCCGCCTGGCGATCCTGCACCCCGTCTGTCCCCTCTACCTGCGCGCACCCGATGCCAAGCCCCAGTCGGCAAGCTTGCTCCGGAGGCCTTGATGCCGTCCCAAACTCCGGATGTTCAGGAACACCCGTTGAACCTGCTGTGGGCCCTTCCCGAGCATGCGAGCACGCTGGCCGCACTGCACGCGCGACTGTTCGACAACGGCTGGGACGAAGCCTCAATGGCCCGGTCGCTGGCCCATCCGGGGTCGCTGGCCTTAATCGCGACGACCATGGAAGCTCCGCACGTGATCGGCTTCATCCTTGCTCAAGCGGCAGCCGACGAAGCGGAAATCCTCAGTGTGGGCGTCATCCCGGAGTGGCAGCGGCAGGGCGTGGGGGCCCGACTTGTTGAAGCCTTACGGCGGGCTGCACATCGCGCGGGCGCCTCGCGCATGTTCCTCGACGTTGCTGTTTCGAATGCGGCAGCCCGCCAGCTCTACAGTCGAGCTGGGTTCATCGAGATCGGCCGCCGGCAGTCCTACTATACCCTAGGAAATGGGACGCGGGAGGATGCGCTCCTTCTAGCGTTAGTGGTGACGCCGGGGTCTTCACCCGCGCTGCCCGCGCAATCTGACGCACCATGAGGGTCCGTTATCCCCAGATTTACTGGGGAAGCGCCGAACGATTAAGCGATGCTGACGTTCTCTCCTGCAGAATGACGCGCCGGCTAACGCTTTGTTTACGGGAATGCAGGTTGCGGGCGTCGCTGAAACGTGGCAGGATTACAAGCCTATACGCTTGTGTTCCCCGTGTAGGGTAGGGGTTGAAATGTTAATCGAAGCTCGCGTCGTCGCTAACGAAAACTCGTTCCATTCAGCCGATGCAGGCGGGGCTCGGCTGGCCGCTATTGATCCGGCCGATCTGCACAATTGCCGCAGCGTCGTGCATCCGCTTCTATTCTGTCCCCCGGTTCCGGCGGGCCACAAGTGCCTTCTGGTACGCCGAAGTTCAGGCGGCGTTCGCGAAATCCTGCTGACGAGCCGGACTGTCTCGTCGCATCCGACCGTGAACCTAGCCTCAATCCGGCGGGTCGCGGCCCAGCTCGGCGCAAATGAGGTGCATGTTCTGCCCCGCGAAGATGGTGTCCTTGCCTGTTTTGGCTAAGGCTTTCCGCTTCCCTAAATTCGCCAGCCCGAATGGATGGCGGCAATGCCGCCACTTAAGTTCCTGTAGCTGACGTGGACGAAGCCGGCCGCTACGATTGCCGACTTGAAAGTCGCTTGGTCGGGAAATCGACGGATGCTTTCCACCAGGTAACGGTATGGGTCCGCCGACCCGGCGGCGAGTTGACCAAGCCTCGGAATGATCTCGAACGAGTGGAAGTCGTAGAGACGATCCAGCAACGGCACCACGACGTGTGAAAATTCGAGACATAAGAACCGCCCGCCGGGGCGCAGGACGCGATAGGCCTCTCTCAACGTCTGATCGATGTGGGTGACGTTGCGGATGCCGAACGCGATCGTGTAGGCATCAAAGCTGCGGTCGTGCCACGGCAGGACCTCGGCATTTCCTTCCACCAACATTACACGCTGCGACAGGCCCGCCTGCTCGACCCGGCGTCGCCCCACGGCCAGCATTTCAGGGCTGATGTCGCAAATCACCGATGCCACGCCGGAGCCCCCCGCCGCCATGACGCGAAGGGCGACATCCCCCGTACCCCCGGCCACATCGAGATGCCGGAAAGGCATCGAAGATCGCGGCGGGTTCATCCAGGCGACCAGGTCGCGCTTCCAGAGGCGATGCAGCCCGCCAGACATCAGGTCGTTCATTAGGTCATAGCGCTCGGCTACATCGCGAAAAACGCGATTGACGAGCGTTTGCCGCTCCTGGACGGGAACCTCACGCAATCCAAAGTGCGTGGTGGGAACATCTGTTTGGTGGCCGAGCTCGCGGGACATGCTGCAATCGTTAGCTTAATCCGACCGTCAGCGCTACACGTGGCCGGCGATGCAGGCGGCGGGACTGCTCCGCCCGCAGGACTGCGGGAGCAGCACAGGGCAGCAATAACCATTAGGCCGAGGCCGAAACAACATGGATCAATCCATTCTGTGGCAAGCGGCGGTCTTGCTTGCCGTCGCCAGCATTGCTGCCCCTCTCGCGCGCTGGCTCGGGATCGGTTCCGTGCTGGGCTATCTGGGTGCAGGGATCGCGATTGGCCCTTATGGACTTGGACTGTTCAGCCA
>JBKJYG010000145.1:0-8776 GCA_046715905.1 Hyphomicrobiaceae bacterium
TAAGTTCTGGGCACCACGGGCGTCGCCGATCGGCCGCGTGCTCGTCGGCGACCCTGACCTCGAGCGGCGGGCCGACGCTACTGGATCTGCGCGATCCTTCGCCGCGGAGATCCGCAGGTCATGCCGACACGCATGGCCTCGTCCCGCATTCCGTGCGCCCGCGCGACTTGCAACTTCTGGAGGTTTTTCTAAGCGTTAACAACCTCCGGCAATCGCCCTTGCAGCAGCCGAAGACGACATTAGGGTGCCGGGCTTGTCGAACGCGGTGATCCTCACGCGCAAGGAGCGTTCTTGAACCTGCTTGGTATATCCTGCGTCTCCCATGATGCTGGGGTGGCGCTGCTCGAGTCCGGCACGCCGACGCTCGTGCTCGAAGAGGAGCGGCTCAATCGCGAGAAGCACACCAAACACTTCCCCGAGCACGCGTTGGGTCTGGTGTTCGGCGAACACGCGCGGCGGCTCGCCGAGTTCGACGCCATCACCATTCCGTGGGATGTGCGCCAACTGCGCCGCACCTATCTCGGTATCTTCCTGCGCGGGCTGCCCGGCAGCCTTCACCTGATGCGCGACACCGCCAATACCATGCAGCCCCCCGAGCGCATGCTCTGGCAGACGCAGCGGATCCGCTGGGGTCTCAGTCGCACGCTGAAGCAGTGGCGGCTGCCGCCGATCATCAACGTCGCCCATCACGATTCTCATGCCGCGTTCTACTTCGTCTCGCCATTCGAGGAGGCGAGCGTCCTGGTCATGGATGGTTACGGGGACGTGGCGTCGAGTTCGGGTTATGCCGGCCACGGCAATCGCCTGGAGCGGCTCTGGCACAACCAGCTCCTCGATTCGCTGGGCATCCTCTACACGCTGACCACACGCCATCTGGGTTTTGAAGACTTCGAGGAGGGCACCGTGATGGCGCTGGCGGCCTGTGGCGGCCCCACCTATGACGCGAGGTTCAGCGAGCTCGTCAAGCTGGGCGACGAGGGCCGCTACGTGCTCGACTGGACCTATCTGAGCTACGACCGCTACGGCATGATCGAGCCGTTCACGCCTAAGTTTCATGCAACCTTTGGCCCTCCGCGCCGGAAAGGCGAGGCTTTGACCGATCATCATCGCGATCTCGCCCACGCGCTGCAAGCAACGACCGAGAACGTGATCCTGCACGTTGCGCGTGACCTGCATCGCCGTCGCCCGTCGCGCAATCTCGTGATGACCGGGGGCGTCGCCCTCAACTGCGTGGCCAACGCCCGCATCAAGCGCGATACGCCCTACGAGCACGTCTGGGTGCCGCCGTGCGCCTCCGACACCGGCGTGCCGCTCGGCAGCGCGCTCTGGCATTACCACGCGACGCGGGCCAAGCCCCGAACCTACGAGATGACGCACGCCTTTCTGGGCGCCGCCTACAGCGACGCGCAGATCGAGACGGCGCTGCGAGCCGCGGGATTGCCCTACGAGCGCTTGCCCGAGGCGGACCTGATCGCACGGGTGGCGCGGAATCTCGCCGAAGATCGCATCGTCGGCTGGTTTCAAGGCCGCTTCGAGATCGGCCCGCGCGCGCTTGGCAATCGCTCGATCCTGGCTTCACCTCTGACACGATCGATCAAGGAGACGATCAACGCCCGCATCAAATACCGCGAGCCGTTTCGGCCGTTCGCTCCAGCCGTACTTGCCGAGCACCAGGCGGAGTACTTCGAGATCGACCAGCCCGACCCGTTCATGACCATGGCTCCGCGCGTGCGCGCCGACAAAGTGGACACCATCCCGGCCGCCGTCCATGTCGATGGTACGGGCCGCATCCAGACGGTCACGCGCGAGGCCAATCCGCTGTATTACGCGCTGATCAAGGCCTTCAAGGACCTGACCGGCGTGCCCGTGCTGCTGAACACCAGCTTCAATAAGCAGGAGCCGATCGTGGCACGCCCGGAGGAAGCAATTTCGTGCTACCTGCGCACCGAGATGGACGTGCTGGTGCTGGGAAATTACTACACGCGCCACCGCACGTCGGAGGCGGAGGCCAGGGCGCGGAAGAGCTTCGCCGTCCTGGCGGCCAATACCCGTGGCGGCGAGTAGGCGGGGCTTGGCGGTGCCACCTTTTCGCTCTTCGGCCAGGGTCAATGGCCAACCCGCCGACCAGCGCTTGATCTCGTAGCCCGGGCAGGCCTACTCTTATTGACAATCATCCTCTGGAGAGGACGTCATGGCCATCATCGCAATGACCCGTGAAATGGCGACGCTGGGCCGGGATGTCGCGGCGGGCCTGGCCGAGCGGCTTGATCTCCACGTGGTGCATCATGAATTGGTGGCGCACGACATTGCCGAGCGCTCGGGAATGCGCGAGAGCGAAGTGCAGCGTTATCTCGAGGGCGGCGCCTCCGTCCTCGAGCGCTGGCGTTTCGACCGGGCGCGCATGTCGCGCTACACCGCGGAAGAGATCCTCGAACTCGCCGTCAAAGGCAATGTGCTGATCCGGGGATGGGGCGCGACCTACCTGCTGCGCTCCGTGCCGCATGTCCTGTGCGTTCGGATCTGTGCGCCCATGGTGGATCGCGAGCGTGTCCTGATGCAGCGGCTTGGCATTGCTGACGCGGCAACCGCGCGGCGCGAAATCGAGCGCAACGACGCCGCCCACAACGGCACCATGCAACGCTTGTTTGGTATCGACTGGACCGACCCCGCTCTTTACGCATTGGTGCTCAATACGGCCCGCATTCCGGTTTCGGACTGCGTTGAGCATATTCTCAAGGTGCTGGAATCGGAGCCGTTCCGTGAGACAGCCGCATCCCGAACGGCGCTGAGTGACGAGCTCATTCTGTCGAAAGTTCACTCTGCACTCGATCGGCGGTTTGGAGGCTCGAGCTCGGCTCTGGGCGTCGACGCGGAGGTCTCGGACGGCAAGGTTGTGCTCAAGGGGGCCCTCAGCGACCAGAACAAGATCGCCGAGGCCGTTCGCCTCATGCATGGCGTCCCCGGTGTGCGCGGCGTCGAGAGCCGCATCGGGCTCATCGCCTTCGCGCGGGGCGTGGATTGATCATCCAGGCACGCGCCTTTGTCTTCGGGTGTCTGCCCCGGGCTCACACGGTTCGATAGCCGCCATCCGCCATGATCATCGAACCCGTCACGTAGGCCGACAGGTCGGAGGCGAGGAAGATCGCCGGACCGACGATGTCCTCGGGTTGTCCGGGCCGGCCGAGCGGCGTGTGCTGCAGGAAGGTTGTGACCAGATCGGGATTGTTGGCGCGCGCCTGCTCGTTGAGCGGTGTCTCGATCAAACCCGGTCCGATGGCGTTGACGCGAACGCCGTCGCGGCCGAGTTCGGCGGCAAGCGCGCGGGTGAAGCCGAGCACGCCGTGCTTGGAGGTGGTGTAGGCCGGCGAGTTCGGCGTGCGCACGTGCATGAAGGATTGGATCGAGCCGATGTTGATAATCCGTCCCTTGGTCGAGCGGATCTGCTCTAGGAACCCGTGCGTCACATTGAATACGCCGGTGAGATTGATGGCGATGATGTCGTCCCAATCCTTGATCACGGCGCCGGCCTCCGACGTGAAGGCATTGCGACGATTGATGCCGGCGTTGTTCACGAGCACCGACACCGGCCCGACGCTGGCCGCGATCTCGGCCGCCACCGTGCGGCAGCTTTCGCGATCGGTCACGTCGAGCCTGACGGCGGAAGCTTTGCCGCCGGCATCGGTGATGATCTTGGCCGTCGCCTTGCCCGCCTCGAGGTTGGCGTCCAGAATGACGACACATGCACCCTCCCTCGCATAGCCGGCCGAGATCGCCCGTCCGATGCCCGATCCGCCGCCGGTGACGGCCGCGATATGGCCCGTGAGTAGCCCGCTCATCGTTCTCTCTCCGCCTGACAGGTTACGCCTATTGCGCCGTCGAAACGCGCGTCGGCACGATCCGCTGCACGTTGATGGCGCTGCGGTCGATCAGCTCGCCCACCTGCGGTGAGATGGTATTTTTCCACACGTCGCTCTCGTACACGGCTTTGTAGAGTCGCTCGCGGTCCTGCTCGCTTTCGAAGCGGCGAATCCAGACGTAGACCGAGTCATCGGTTTCACCGCGATAGCTGCCCGTGATCACCATGCCCTGGGCCACCTGAAACGGCACGATTTCGCCTTCCATCAGTTTGAGCCAAGCGTCCATCTTGCCGGGCCGGATTTTGTATTGGCGCAGTTCGTAGAAGGCCATGTGTCTCTCCTGAGTCATGTGTCTCTCCTGAGTACCGGACGCCCTGGACGAATGAAGTTCGGACTATATCAATGATGGTTGGCCTGTCGAGGAGAGGTGGGGGGCGGCCACCGGCGAGGTGTTCCGTTTAAGGCGTCCCGCGCGGTTTCATGTTCGCGTGATGAGCGGCACGAACTCGTTCTGAAGCCCATCCTCGCCGCCGAGGATGACGCGGCCGTCCAGCGTCAACCAGGCATGTGCGCGGAGACCGCCGGTGTCGGTGCGGGCCACTCCCAGATGCACGTCGGGCGTATAACCCTTGGCCCGCAGCCAGGCGGATGCCGCGAGGGCCTGAATGAGGCAGTCCGCGCGCCAGGGAACGTAACGGGCGGCGGCCGCAATAGCCCATGCCGCGCACTCGGGATCGAAGGCTTCCATGTTTTGGCGTGCTGGGCCGATCAACGTGCGTCGAGCCGTCGTGTCCTGCAGCAGCGTCCGCGTGCTGGACACGGCGTGCGTGCAACGGGCGCGGGCCAGGTGCCACGCGGCGCGCCAAAGGTAGCGCCGTTGCCGGCCGTCGATCTCGATCAGTCTACGCCCGGCTGACGGCATGTTGCGTCCCACGCATATTGGTCCAAGGCCTCTCCGCGGTCGGCCCGTACGTCCCTCATGTCGCAATCAAAAGCGCCCGATAGATGTTCAGGTCTTGCCGTTCGAACGCCTCGGCCTGGCGGCGTATCAGCGTATCGTCAACACGGGTTTCAGGCCGTCGCGCAAGAGCTGCGGCGGCAAACTTGCACATGGCGTCGATGGTCATCGCACCCTCTTGCCGGGCCAGCAGGAACAGGCGATGCGGTCGCGAGGCCTTGACTCCGGACCCCGTCAGGGGCGAGCCCAGATGATTGACATCGTCGCCGTCGAGCGACATGCCGAGAATGGTCTGATTGAGAGCGCCGGCGGTGGGCCCGGAGCGATCGATCTCGCCGTCCGAGGGGTTCACGATTTCAATCATCTGCAAGGCGTGCAGCACGCCGATCGCCTCGCAGACCTCATCGGTGGAAAGACGTGGCGAAAGACAGCGCGACAGCGCGGCGATGCTCCGGGGCCGCAGCTCGGAGAGCTGATCGAGAAGCTCGCCGTAACAGGGACGGGCGAGGGCCACGCACCCCAGGCTCCCCTGGATTTCATAGTTGAACCTTTCGACCGGCCGGGCGAGAATAACGCGGGTCTCGGCCAGCAGATCTCCGCGCGCGTGATGCGGCGTGTGTTTGCCTTTCAACCAAACGTCGGATCGGCGGCCGGTGTTGAGAACGAAGTCGCGCAATTGCTCGCGCGTGTCCCTGTCGGCGATCTCGTTCAGAAAAGCCGCTTGCCGCGGTGTCAGGTGTAACGCATCAATGCCGTCGAGCGTGGCAGCCGGGCACGCCCACGCGAGCCCCGCCGTCGCCATCACCGCAGCCAGATCACGGAAATGCAGCGGCCGCCAAGCGCGGTTGAAATACTCGTGCGCCACGTGACTTACGTTGCCTGTCAGCAGATCTTCCGCGACCGGCCGGAGGTTCCAATGCAGACCGGCGAACGCAGGATTGATGTCGAGAAAGCCCTTGAGGCGGCTCACGGCCGCTGGAATTCGCGCGGTAAGCTCGGCGGCGGGCGCCAGCTCATCGGCAAACGTGCGGAGCATGAGGTTCAGCCCTGTCGTTGCTGCTTGGCCCGGCAGCGTGGCATGATCCAGAGAGAACACGCCGCCGTCAACGACGCGGTTCAATATCAGCTCGGTGATGGTTTTCTGATCGTGCTCGGGCAACCACGACCACGTTCCCGTCAGCGTCACCGCGTCGAGCTGACCCAGGTCGGGACGGGCGCAGAACTCGGCGAAGGATTGGTCGAACAGCCGCAGGTTCGGCAGTCCGGACCGGCCCACCAGCGCACGGGCGCAGCGATAATGTCCGGCGTTGAAATCAGTCCCGATCCAATCGACGTCTTGATTGCAGGCGGCGTGGATCGCGAGGCTCACCCCTTGGCCGAACGCCAGCTCGCACTGGCGCCGAACACGAGGCGCTTGCAATCCTGCAAACCCCATCGCAAACCTCAGGGCGTGAGGACTGGTGTCGCGATGATAGGTATGCATCCAAGGCTGATCGGAGATATAGCCTTGCTCACTCATGTGGCGTGCCCCCCATGCGCGGCCAGCCCACATCTGCCATGGCCATCGCCCGGCAACAAGGGACGGCACTCAGGCTTGCCGAAAAGACGACCGCGAAAATGAGCTATCGCTATCAGGTGCACGGGCTGCGCATCGCATCCGAGCTGAATTTGCCGCAGCTTGCGGTCTTGCCGGCCGACGATCGGGCCGAGGTTGATGTTACCCTGACCTTCGGCCGGGTTCCGGCTGAGATTTCGTCGCCCGCGATCCTGACCGAGGACTATCAGGTGGGGACCGGGGAAATTCTTCTTACGGTTGCCACGGTCGGCCGCTTTCTCGCCTGCGAGGGCCGCCGGCTCACGGTCCAACCCGACTCCGATGCCGACCCGCGCGCCTTGGCGCTCTACGTGAAAGGGTCTGGCTTAGCCGCCCAGATGAATCAGCGAGGGATGATCCCCCAGCACGCGGCCGCGGTCGAGCATGGTGGCCGATGCGCCGGCTTCATGGGCCATTCGGGCGCCGGCAAATCAACGCTGGCTGCCATGCTGTGCCGACGCGGCTTTCGCATGCTCTCCGACGATGTCCTGGTCGCACGCATCGATGCTGACGGGATCGCCGCCGAGGCTGGCCCGCGATCGGTCAAGCTGTGGCCCGAGTCGCTGGCGGCTGCCGGGCTTGCTGGTACTGCCGCGCCCTTCGAGGCCGCCGACAGCCACAAGTCTCATATCGCCCTCCCCGACTTCGGGTCCGCTTCCCGGCTGACCCGCCTCTACGTGCTGAGCTGGCTCCTGCCCCTCAGCGCCGAGCCGGAGTTCAGTCCGGTGCCGCCCTTCGAAGCCATGCTGGCCTTGCGCCGCCATGTCTATCGGCCGGCGCTGATTGCCGCGATGCGCACGGATCCAGCCTTCCTGTTGTTCAGCTCTGCCATCCTCTCCCGCGTTGACGTCTTTCACTACCGGCGCGCCATGCGCTTAGATCGGGCGGACGCGCAGATCGATGGGCTCGTATCTCACTTGTCCCAGACTTAAAGAGACCGCGATGGACTTCATTTTTGGCTGCTGGTCGGAGCAGCGGTCCGACATCGACTGCCGGTCTGTCACGACCTGCATGACGGCGTTCTTCGTCGAGCAGCGCGTACCGTTCCGGCTGTTCCCGTTCAACCCTCATTTCGCCGCGGGTGTGGCAAGCTTCATGACGCCTCGGGACGAGCTCGGCAAGGCGGTTGCGGAAACGGGCGATGTGATCGCCGTGGGCGACGTCACGCTCTGTGACGAAGCGTCGGTCGGCCCGCGTGGCGAGGTGAAGACGTCGGCCGCCGCCGAGTTGCTGCGGGTCGCGGCCGCCCGCACCGACGTCAGCGAGCTTGCCCGCCTCAACGGCGATTTCGGCGTCGCGGTGTACGACAGGCAGGGCGATGGCCTGACCCTCATCCGGGATCATTGCGGGATCGTGCCGCTTCATTATGCAATGCAGGGCCGTGCGTGTGCCTTCTCCACGCTGGTGCGCCCGTTGCTGCTGGCGCCGTGGGCCTCAAGCGCCTTCGACGAAGTAGGGCTGGCGAGTTACCTCGTCAATTTTGCCCCCGGACTGGATCGGACCTGCTATCGGGCCGTGAAATCGCTGCTTCCCGCCTCCAGTACCACGTTCTCGTCACGCAGGGCCGTGCGAACCCGGACCTACTGGACCCCCCATCCCGCGCCAGCACTGGGCATCATCAGGACGGCCGAAGACGCTTATGATGTCGTCCATGAGCAGCTTGTGCGCGCGGTTGCCAGCCGGATGCGCGATGTCGAGAAGCCCGGCATCCAGCTATCGGGAGGCCTCGACAGCTCGACCGTGGCGGGCGTCGCCTGCACGCTGTTTCCAGACCGCGCCTTCGATGCGGTCTCGAGCGTGCTTCCCGTCAACAGCGCGCACCCTCTCCGCGATGAGCGCGACTACATCGAGGAGATGGCCGCCCGATATTCAAATTTGAGCGTCACATACGAGACCGCCGAGGGTGCGGACCCGTTATCGGGTGTGGATTTTTTCTGGACATGGCTGGGCACCCCCGTCAACGATTTCTACTTTTATCTCACCGACGCATTGCTGGGCAGCGCCGCGCGGCGGGGGACGACGTGCATCCTGACGGGTGAGGGCGGCGATTACGGCATCTCGATCAAGGCCGAGGGTACAGCCTTGACCGAATCCTTGTTGAACCTGCGCCTCGCGAGGGTCGCCCAGGAATTTGGCAGACTCGGCCGCATCCATAAACAGGGCGTGTGGCGCACGATCCGCAGTGCCTTGCTGCCGGGTCTTGCACCCGACTTCATCCACCGCTTTCGACGGGAGTGGCTGCACGGGCCGTGGCAGCAGGCCTACGCGCTCTCGTCGTCAGCGGCAACGGATGCCGACGTGCGCCATCACCTGCGAGCGTGCAACAGTGCTGTGTTTACAGCTCACGCGCGCAGCATGCATCAACGG
>JBKJYG010000146.1:0-5556 GCA_046715905.1 Hyphomicrobiaceae bacterium
CTTCAAGATGTTGAATCCGGAGATGGGGTTTGCCGAGAACCTTGGCGTCGTTGTGAATATGAAAGATCGAACTTCACCGCCCGATGACGACTATCACCGCTGGCTGGCGGACAATCCGGAAAATCGCTGTTTCAACCAGGTATTGCCACGCTTGAACGCGCTGCAGCACGCCGCCCGATATGCAATGGAAGAGCGTTCGTTCGCAGCTAAGTATCCCGGTGAGATCGGTGCCGCGATCCGCGGGCTCACACAAGAAATCCTGGAGCGAATGCAGCTGACGTCGCAGGAACGGCTGCAAGCAGGCGGAATGCCGAACAGTGCCACACGGCAGGCCTGAAGCCGGCGCGTACTTGCGCCGATCCTGTCCATCTTAGCGGCTCAATGACGGGCAATCAATGATGGGTACCATCACTGCTCAGGCTGGCAATCTGTTCTTTAAGCTTGAGCTTGGCGAGCTTTAATCTCTTAATTTCGTGGTCCTTGGACCCGGGTCTCGCTATCTCTTCGGCAATCCGGCGTTCTAAAAGTTTATGTTTTTCGGACAACTCCGTGAGATGTGCGTCAAGCGCCATATTGACCTCCAGAACGGGTTTCGGAGACCTCGAATGCTGCCATGACTTTCGGCACGAGTCTATCCCTTCTCATTTCGGGTGTAGAACATGGGCTGAATTTAGTGGAAGATACCAGGGACTGCCGGATGCTGGTCTCGTGCGCCGGCATTTAGCCGCGAAACTCTGACGAGTATCGATAGATTGGGCGCAGCACGGCGGAGCTTCAGAGCCGCATGGACGATAAACAGATGAAAGACAACGAAGACTTAACCTTTCGTCAGGATGAGTTGCCGGCCGACCGATCGCTTGTCCTGGTCGATGACGACAAAGCCTTCCTGCAGCGCATTGGCCGCGCGATGGAGCAACGGGGCTTTGAGGTTCGTGTGGGAAGCTCGGTCGCCGAGGGGCTCGACCTGATCCGGCAGAAGGCACCCGCGTTTGCGGTCGTTGACATGCGGCTCGAGGATGGGAACGGCCTCGACGTGGTGGCTGAATTGGCCAAGCTGCGTCCGGATGCACGCACCATCGTGCTCACCGGATATGGAAACTTTGCCACCGCTGTTTCCGCTGTCAAACTCGGAGCTGTCGATTATCTGGCCAAACCCGCCGACGCCGACGAGGTCACTGACGCGCTGCTCGCGCCGCCGAACGAAAAAGCCCAGCCTCCCGAGAACCCGATGTCGGCTGATCGCGTGCGTTGGGAGCACATTCAGCGCGTCTATGAGCTGTGCAGCCGCAACGTGTCCGAGACGGCCCGCCGTCTCAACATGCATCGGCGGACGTTGCAGCGCATTCTGGCCAAGCGAGCGCCGAAATAGCGTGTTGGTTGGTCTCCGCCCATCCTGCAAATCGCGGCTGAAACCGTCAGACGACGCTTTCCAGCGCTGCATCCGGATCGCTGAGGGCCATGAGCCGGCCGGCTGCCACCTGCGCGAAGTGCAGGACCAGGGCCCGTCGACGCGGGGATGCCAACTTGTGCTCGGGCGCGGGTCTGGCTAATTCACCACCGTATCGGTCGGCAATCATCAGCCCGGTTTCGGCGGGCAGAACTTGGAGCGGGAAGTCGGGCGCCACCGCGAAATAGAGCCGATCGCAATAGTCCCGATAGTCGGGCCATTTCTGGTCGGTCCGAAAATCCTCCAGGCTCGATTTGATCTCGACGATCCAAACCTCCCCGGCCTCGCCGATCGCCAGGATGTCGGCTCGCCGGCCGTTGGCCAGCGACAACTCCGTAATGCAGCGCATGCCGTGCTGGCCGAGGAGACGCGCCGTGCCACGCGCAATGTCCAACGCTCGCGCCGATTGGCGACCGTCGATCAGTTCGGGACGAGAGGGCGACGGCTGCCGCATTGCGAGGCTTGATAGGTGTCTCATGTTTCGTGCTGAATGCGGTGACATTATGTAAGCCTACCATACCGCTCGCGCCCGACAGCGGTTGACTGAGCCGCAGGGCTGCCGTCTGCTGTGGACCTTGCTCCCACAGCTTGCAGCCATCCGGCGCTTCGTGCGTTGCAGCCTCATGTGCGTTCAGGGAAGTAGCGAACCATGTTCTTCAAACGAACTCAGGAAAAGCCGCCCAGCACGAAAGTCGAAAGTGCGCCAGGTGCGGCGCCTCCCGAGGCGTCTCCCTCGTCTCGGCTGAAGCCACTTGCAGCCGCCGAACTCCGGCACTCCGTCGATCCGGCGACGCTCGGGTTCATCACGACGGCAGAGCTGGAGCCAGTTTCCGGCTTGATCGGGCAGGAACGGGCGCTGAAGGCCATCCATTTTGGCACCAGTATCCGCAGTCATGACTTCAACGTGTTCGTCCTGGGACCCTCGCAGTCGGGCAAGAGCACCGCCGTCAAGCAGTACCTGAGCCAGAAATCCAAGGGCCTCGCGACGCCGGCAGATTGGATCTATGTCAACAATTTTGAAACCGCAAATCGTCCGCGCGCGATCAAGCTCCCGGCGGGGCGGGCAAGACCACTCGCGCGCGCGATGACGGAAGCCATCGACGAGCTTCGCAATACCTTGCCTGCAGCCTTTGAAGGCGACGATTACCAGGCGCGGCGCCGCGCCATCGGCGAGGAGTTTCGATCCGGTCAGGAGGGCGCGTTCGAGGCGCTCAATCGTCGTGCGCAGGAGCAGAACATCGCCGTCGTTCGGACTCCCACGGGGTTCGCCATGGCGCCTATGCATGAAGGCAAAATCGTCAAACCCGAAGTCTTCAACACGCTTCCCGAGTCGATGCGCAAGGAGGTGGAAGCCAGGATCGAGGCCTTGCAAAAGGAACTCGAGCAGATTCTCGCAACGGTCCCCAAATCGGACAAGCGGCGACGTGCCCGCACGACCGAGCTCAACGAAGAAGTGGCGTCTCTGGCGGTTCGCGAGGCGCTCGGTGACATTGCGACACTCTATTCGGACGAGAAGGACGTACTCGAGTTCCTCGACGCGGCAGGCCGCGATCTGGTTCGGAACGTCGGGCTATTCCTTCCCTCCTCGGGCGAAGAAAGCGAGCTCGTCAAGCAGCCGGCCGATACCGCGCGCGACGTGCGGTTCCGACGATACATGATCAACGTCATGGTGGAGAACGGGGACGGGCGCGCAGGCGCTCCGATCTATGAGGAGCCGAACCCCACCTATGGGAATTTGGTTGGTCGCGTCGAGCATATCGCCCAGATGGGAGCGCTCATGACGGACTTTCTGCTCATCAAGCCGGGGGCCCTGCATAAAGCCAACGGCGGCTATCTGCTGATCGATGCCCGCAAGATTTTGCTCTCGCCGTTCGCTTGGGAAGCCCTGAAGAGGATTCTCAAGACACGTGAAATTCGCATCGAGCAGCCGGTCGAAACCGCCGGCTTCATATCTACCCAGACCTTGGATCCGGAACCCATTCCGCTCGATGTCAAAGTCGTCTTATTCGGCGATCGCGAGCTGTATTACCTGCTGGCGCAGGCTGATCCGGACTTCCCCCAACTGTTCAAGGTGCAGGCCGATTTCGACGACTCCATCGTCCGGTCAGCCGACAACGACCGGGCCTACGCGCGGCTGATCGCCTCAATCGTCCAAGAGCACAAACTGAAACCGGTCGATGTCGCCGCTGTGGCTCGGGTGATCGATGAAGGCGCGCGGCTGGCGGATGATCGCGAGAAGCTATCGATCGAAATCGGCCGAATTGCCGATATCGTGCGGGAAGCCGATTACTGGGCGGCGGAAGCGGGACACGCCACCATCACGCGGGCCGACGTGACGCGGGCCATCGAAGAAAACGTCCATCGCGGCGACCGTCTGCGGGATCGCGCGCAGGAAACCATCAACCGCCAAATCATAATGGTCGATACCGCCGGCGCCAAGGTCGGGCAGATCAATGGTTTGTCGGTGATCCAGCTCGGAGCTTTCTCGTTTGGACGTCCGAGCCGGATCACGGCACGCGTTCGGATGGGTGCGGGCCGGGTGACCGATATCGAGCGGGAAGTGAAGCTTGGCGGCCCGTTGCATTCCAAGGGCGTGATGATCCTGTGGGGATATCTCGCCGGCGTTTTCGCCCAGGACGTGCCGCTCGCCATGGCGGCCACCCTCGTGTTTGAGCAATCCTACGGTGGCGTCGATGGCGACAGCGCCTCCTCGGCGGAGCTCTATGCCATGCTGTCGGCCCTGTCCGACATTCCTATTCGGCAGGCGTTCGCTGTGACCGGCTCGGTCAATCAATGGGGCGAGGTTCAGGCGATCGGCGGCGCAAATGAAAAAATCGAAGGCTTTTTCGATGTCTGCCGCGCCCGTGGGCTCGACGGCGAACAGGGCGTTCTGATCCCTCAGTCGAACGTCCAGCATCTGATGTTGCGTGAGGACGTCGTAGAGGCAGTCAAGGAGGGCCGGTTCGCGATCTACGCGGTCGCCAATATTTCCGATGGCATCGAAATTCTGACTGGCGTCAAAGCGGGCGAACGCGGAGGCGACGGGCGTTTTCCCGGTGGCACCATCAATCGGCTGGTCGAGGACCGGTTGCGAGCCTTTGCCGAATGCGGGCGTTTGTTCCAGATGCGGACCGGTCCTGACGCAGATGCAGGCGGGAGCGCGTTATGATTGCCCATGTTGCCGAGGCAGGCGAGCGGCGCGGGCGCGTCGTCTTGCACGTCTCGTCCCGGCATCCCCATCGGATTGCGCTGGCCGCTGCGGTCAGACTGGCTCAGGCGTTCAATTCGGAGCTGGAAAGCCTGTTTGTCGAGGACGCGCGGCTCCTCGATCTGGCGAGCTACCCCTTCGCTCTTGAGATTTCTTTTGACGGCCGCCGCCGGCGCGCGCTGACCACGGCCGACATCGAGCTGACGATGCGATGCGAGGCGGGAGCGGTGGCGCGCTGCATGGCCTCCATCGCTGACCGCCTGGAGGTGCCAACCCGGTCCACCGTCGTCCGCGGGGAACCCATGGCAATGCTGGCGCGGGCCTGTCAGGAGACAGGGCCTTGGAATGTGGTCGCGCTGGGCGATCCTTTATCGAGCCGAAGCGCAATCGATCTGGCCGATGTGTTCGCCTCCGTCGCCGGCGCCACGGGAGTGGTCGTTGTTGGCCCGAACGCGCGGCGCACGTCCGGTCCGGTGGTCGTGGTGGTCGAGGATATTCTGCGTTTGGAACCGATGCTTCGGGCGGCCGAGCGTCTGCAGTCGGCTGAAAACGAGCAGGATCGTCTGCTCCTGGTGCTCGTCGGCGCCAGCCCGCAACAGACGCTCGATATGGAAGCTCAGGCACGCCTGGTGCTGAGCCCGGATTCGACCGTCAACATCCTGCCGGCACAGCTTGCTTATCGCTCGGCTCGGGAGCTTGCCGAGGTCATCCGCCGCCAACGGCCGGGATTTGTGCTTGGTCAATTCGGAGGATTGCTGGTGCCGGCGACCGGCGATCTGACGCATCTGGTCGAAGCCCTCGAGTGCCCTCTATTTCTCGGCCGCTGAGCGCGAGTCCCCGATTAAACATCCTCACATATTTAGATGATAAAACCACGCTTTACCGGGTTAAGCTCAGAGAT
>JBKJYG010000147.1:0-2966 GCA_046715905.1 Hyphomicrobiaceae bacterium
TCGGGCGCTGCAGCGCTTGGTGCGCTAAGTGCCGGGAGGGAAACCGGCACTACAGACGATGCCTTCGGCTAGACGGGGGGCACTACCGATAAACATTGGCATCGTCCGCTCATACTAAAACATAAGCCCTTCAAAGTGGCTTTCAAGCCGATGCTATCAAAAAATTCGAACTTTTTTGGTTTTTCTTTAAGTTGCCGCTTGCGCTTCGTTCGGGGAAGTTTTCACTGATTCGTTACTGAAGCTTCCGCAAGAACGGACTCGTTATTTTGAACAACGACACATCCAGATCTTCGGTCTTCACCAAATTTGAAATTTCAAGCCTAGTATCAAGCCCTTGCGTGTCGCTCGTGACCCACTCTTTGAGCTCCAAACTGGGGGATTTGGTCATGAAGAGCTTGATCCGGCCCGGCGCATCGGGGCTCTTGTCCTGAAGCGCTACGATGAGGAGATCGTCGGACTCCTGCACGTCCAGAATGCGCGCATCCCTCAGTAAATCGACATCTTTTTTGAGCAATACCCGGAACGGCGTCTGTTCGAGCGTCAAGCGATCATCGGTGTTGATGTCCAGATCCTGGATCGCCAATTGCTGGCCGTCGGACACGATCAACTGCTTGCTTGGCAGCGAATACTCGAACCTAAGCCGTCCTGGCCGCTTAACGTAGAATTTTCCGCGTAAGCGCTTATTGTCCGCCGAAGTTTGGAGGAAAGACCCCTTCAGGTTGGTCAACCCGTTGAAATAGGCGCTGGTGCGCTTGACGCCATCAAGCTGTTTGGCATCGAGGGGGATGCCTGCCGACGAGGCGTCCTGATTGATTTTGGCGTTCCAAGTGGCATTGCCGACGGGACTTTGTGGAGCAGCCCTTTGCTCCTGTGCCTCCGACGGCCAGGCCAACGCCAGCAGGATCGTCATCACGGCCGGGGCTATCTTGCCCAAGGCCCTTCTCTTGCGCCGCGCCATGCCGCCCGCCCTCGCTTGTCACCGCCGCCCGCATCTGTCCGCAGACAGGCCTGAAGATTGGGACGACAAGTAGGCGATCCTATCCGCACTGGCTCCGACGGCAAGGTTAGCGGGACGGTTCTGCATCCGTGTTGCAATTTAGCCAGCGTCCGCGGCATCGCCCCCGATCAGCACCCGGCGTCTGCCCACCGCGTCGGCAGTGCTGACCAGCCCCTCCCGTTCCATGCGCTCGATCAGGTCGGCGGCGCGGTTGTAGCCAATCGAAAGCCGGCGCTGAATATAACTGGTGGAGGCTTTCTGGTCCCGATGCACGATGGCGACGGCTCGATCGAACAGGTCCTCGCCTGGATCAGCGTCGGCCTTGCCGGAGCTTGGCCGCGCCTCATCCTTTTCTGGCAGGCGGACGAGGGCATCGACGAACTTTGGCTCCCCTAAGTCACGCAGCGCGGCCACGACGCGCTCGACTTCTTCGTCGGAGACAAACGGACCATGGACGCGGCGAATTTGTCCTGAACCGGCAGAAAACAGCATGTCGCCGGCGCCCAACAGGGTCTCGGCTCCGCCGTCGTTCAGAATCGTGCGGCTGTCGACTTTGGAGGCGACCTTGAAGGCAATACGCGTCGGAAAATTAGCCTTGATGGTTCCGGTGACGACATCGACGCTGGGCCGCTGCGTTGCCATGACCAGATGGATCCCGGCCGCGCGGGCCATCTGAGCCAGCCGTTGCACCGCGCCCTCGACCTCCTTGCCAGCCACAACCATGAGATCGGCAAATTCATCAACGACAATTACGATGTAGGGCATTGGCTCAGCGGTCAGGGTCTCGCTCACATAGATGGGCTGCCCCGAACGCTGGTCGAACCCGGTCTGCACGGTCCGGCCCATGCGATCGCCGCGTTTCTGAGCGTTCCGAACGCGCGTGTTGAATATTTCAATGTTGCGCACGCCAAGCTGCGCCATGCGCTTATAGCGCTCTTCCATCTCGCCCACAGCCCAAGCCAACGCCGCGGCCGCCTTGTGCGGATCCGTCACCACAGGAGCGAGGAGATGAGGGATGCCGTTATAGGCCGACAACTCGAGCATCTTCGGGTCGATCATCAGAAACCGGCATTCGGCCGGCGACAATCGATACAGCAAGGACAGAATCATGGCGTTGACGCCCACCGATTTCCCCGACCCGGTGGTGCCGGCAACGAGCAGGTGTGGCATCCGTGCCAAATCCGCAATCACGGGCTCGCCGCCGATCGACTTTCCCAGCACGATGGGGAGCTGCCCATCGGCACTCCGCCACGCCTCGACTTCCAGAAGATCGCGGAGGTAGACGGTTTCGCGCCGCGCATTCGGCAACTCAATGCCGAGCACGTTCCGACCCGGAATGGCGGCAACACGCGCCGACACCGTGCTCATGGATCGGGCTAGGTCGTCAGCGAGCGCAATCACCCGCGACGCCTTGGTGCCCCGCGCCGGCTCCATTTCGAACAACGTCACAACCGGCCCCGGATGGAAGGCCTTCACCTCGCCTTTGATGCCAAAATCGTTGAGCACGTCCTCGAGCAGCCGCGCGTTGCCCCGGAGAACCGGCTGCGTGTGGTCAGGACCGGGACGCTGAGACGGCGGCTTCTTGAGCAGGTTGAGCGATGGCCGGCGATACGACGGCGGCGATGTCCGCAAGGACATCAGATGGCCGAGAAGGGGCTTGCGTCCGGGCGCGGGGGCAGGATTTGTTGCGGAAGAGACACTGGCCGCAGCCGGCGCAAATCGGGCCGCTATGACGCGGCTTCCCGCATCCGTCGATTGGTCGAATATCTGTGCATGGGAAGCCGAGCTCTGCCGATCGATCTCTGAGGCATCTGAGCCCCAACGACCCGCATCCCTGTCGGCAGCCGGCCCCGTGAATGGGCGATCCTGATCGACCGCGTAAAGGTGTGGACGCCGGTGATCTGACCGCAGCGGCCGCGAAGGCGCTGGAGCACGCAACGGCTGGGGCGAGGTCTGCAGCTCGAGGCTT
>JBKJYG010000148.1:0-10465 GCA_046715905.1 Hyphomicrobiaceae bacterium
GATCACGTTAGACGATATCAGGCACACGACATCCAGCCGCCCCCAGAACAGCCCCGGCCACAAGCAATGACCGATGACCTCCTGAAACGCGCGGAGGGTGAATCGCACCAGCCGCTCTATGTCCAACTGGCTCAAACGCTAAGCACCAAGATCTCGACCGGCGGCTACGCCGTGGGTGCGCTGCTGCCCACGGAAGCTGAACTGGGAGACGCCTTCGGGGTCTCCCGCTATACCGTGCGGCAGGCCATCCAGCACCTGCGTCAGCAAGGGCTCGTCTCAGCCCGCAAGGGGGTGGGCACGCGGGGCGAGGCCCGACGTGTGGAGGCCAGCTATTCGCACTCTATCAACTCGCTTTCCGAGCTCCTGCAATACGCAACCGAAACCCGGTTCGACGTGATCCAAATCGAAGATACCGTCGCGCGCGGCGCGGTCGCGGACATGCTCGGATGCCGTCCCCGCAAACCCTGGGTGCGCGTCTCGGGCATCCGTCACGGCCGCCGAGGCGAGCCGCCCCATTGCCATTCCGAGCTCTACATCGATGCCGCCTATCGCGACATTACCTCCGACGCCAACTCGATCCGCACCGCGTTCTGGTCTTTGATCGAGCGCCGCTACGGTGAAACGGTGATCGAGGTGGAGCAACTCATCGAGGCGGCGACCCTTGACGAGACGATGGCGGCCCTGCTGCAGGCCGAGCCGGGTTCACCGGCCTTGCGTTTCACGCGCCGGTATTTCGTAACGGGGCGACGGCTGGTTGAACTTTCGCTGAGCCTGCACCCAGCCGACCGCTTCTCGTATCACATGACCATCAAACGCGAAGGCCGGGCTTAGCCGCCCGGGGCTTTGGCCCGGCCGCCCGCAAAGCCACGGGAAACGCATAGGCGCCCTGGTCAAAGAGCAACGGCGTCACCGGCGTCGGCCTGCAATCGTTATTCGGCGGCCTTGAGCGTCGACGCCGGTGACGGGTCCCGCAGCATTGCCAGCAACTGCTCTCGCTTGCGCATGGCCTTTTCGTAATTGCCGTGCTTGACGTGACCGAAGCCCTTGATGTCCTCAGGCAAAGCGGCGAGCGCAACGGCCACCCGATGCGTTTCCGGCGTCAGGCGTCGCTCGATCTCCGATATCACCACTTCATAATCGGTGATCATCTGCCGGTCGAGGCGGCGCTCGGCCGAATACCCAAATACGTCGAGCGCCGTCCCCCGCAGGCGCTTGCCCTTGGCCAGCACGCGGAAAACCGGCAGCAGCCAACGTCCAAAGCTCATCTTGCGCGGATGTCCGGTCACCTTGTCGCGGTTCCACCACGACATCAGCGGCGGCGCAAGATGGAATTCGAGCCTCAGAGGGCCATCGAAGTTTGCCGTCAGCGCTTGCTCGAAGCGGCCGTCTGTATACAGCCTCGCGACCTCATACTCGTCCTTATAGGAGAGGAGCTTGAAGTACCCGCGCGCGACCGCGGCTGCCAAATCCGTCTTGCCGGGCGCGTTCATCCGCTCAGCCGTCGCCAGCCGATCGACGAGGCTGCGGTAACGCTCCGCCAGCGCTTGATCCTGGTAGCCTTCGAGGTGCCGCGACCGGAACGCCACCGCTTCATCGAGCGTGGCCGGGGAGGGCTTCACGGTCGGTTTCACGATCCGATCGAGCGCCTTGCGATCATGCGCAGCCAAGCGGCCGAACCGGAACGCATTGCGGTTCATTTCGATGGCGGCACCGTTGAGCTCGATGGCGTGTTCGATCGCGTCACCGTGCACGGGAACCGCGCCGAGCTGATAGGCATAGCCGAGCATGAACATGTTCGACGCGATCGAATCGGCGAACAGCTTGACCGCGTAGTCATGGGCGTCGAACTCGTGCAGCGCACCCTTGCGGACTCGGTCGGCGACCGAGCGGCGCAAATCGTCGGATGGCAGCTTCAGATCGGGACGGCGCGCGAAATCCGCGACCGCCATCTCGTGCGTCGATAACAGGACCGTGGTGTGATCAGGGCGGATCGTATCCAACACCTTGTTGGAGGCGGTGACCACGAGATCACAGCCCAGAATGACGTCGGCCGAGGCCGTGCCGGCCCGGATGGCGTGAATCTGATCCTGCTTTTCTGCCACCTTCATATGGCAGGCGACGGCACCGCCCTTCTGCGCAAGGCCCGTCATGTCGATCGCGCCAAACGCCTTGCCATCGAGGAAAGCCGCCTGACCCAGCACAGCCGAAATGGTGACGACCCCCGTGCCTCCGACGCCCGTGACGAGCATGGTGTAGGGCTTGGCCAACGACGGGAGGCTCGGTTCGGGCAAGCTCGCCAGCATCGCTGCGATGCCGGTTTGAGACGCCACACCCTGTCGCTTCTTGGGCACCGCGCCATGCACCGTGACGAAGCTCGGGCAGAAGCCGTTGATGCAGGAAAAATCCTTATTGCATGTCGATTGGTCAATGGCGCGCTTGGTGCCGAGGGAGGTCTCCTCGGGAACGATGGCGACACAGTTGGATTTCTGCCCGCAGTCGCCGCAACCTTCGCAAACGGCCTGATTGATGAAGGCCCGCTTGACGGGATCGGGAAATGTGCCGCGCTTGCGCCGGCGGCGTTTCTCGGCGGCACAGGTCTGGTCATAGATCAGCACTGTGACGCCATCCAGCTTCGAGAGATCCTGCTGCACGGCCTGCAGATCGCGCCGGTGATGCACGCCGACGCCGGCTGGAATAAAGCCCGCGGGATACTTGTCGGGCTCGTCCGTGACAACGACGATTTTTTTCGCGCCCTCGGCCATGACTTGGCCGGCGATCTGGGCAACCGTGATGCCTCCATCAAGCGACTGGCCGCCTGTCATGGCAACGGCGTCATTGTAGAGGATCTTGTACGTGACGGTCGTCCCGGCGGCCACGGCCGCGCGGATCGCCAAGCTGCCCGAATGGATGTACGTGCCATCGCCGAGATTTTGAAACACGTGCCGCCGCTTTGAGAACGGCGCCTCGCCAATCCAGTTGGCGCCCTCCCCGCCCATGTGGGTCCAGCCCTCGGTCGAGCGCTCCATCCATTGCGCCATGTAATGGCAGCCGATGCCGGCATAAGCGCGCGCACCTTCCGGCACCACGGTCGATGAGTTGTGCGGGCACCCGGGGCAGAAATAAGGAACCCGTACCGCGGCCTCGGTTGAGACAGGCTTGTTGCCCTTCAACTGTTTCAAGGCCGAAACGCGAGCCTTGATGGCCTCTCCGCCCTGACCGAACCGGATCAACCGCTCGCCGATGACAACGGCAACGTCGGTCGGCTCCAGTGCGCCCTTGGCCTCGAACAGAAATGAGGACTTGCTGTCGGCCTCATCGCGCTTGCCGATCACGACCGGGCGGTGGGCCGCGTGATAAAGCTGCTCCTTGACCTGCGTCTCGATCAGCGCGCGCTTCTCCTCGACCACGATGATGAGGTCGAGCCCTTGCGCGAATTCTTGGAGACCTTGCGGTTCAAGCGGCCAGCTCATGCCGACTTTATAGACGCGCAGGCCAAGCTCGTTGGCGCGAACCTCGTCGATGCCAAGTTCGTCGAGAGCCGCGCGCACGTCGAGGTAGCTCTTGCCGGTCGTGATGATACCGATCTTGGGTGCGACGCCCCCGCTCATGATGGTCTGGTCGAGCCTGTTGGCCCGCGCAAAGGCTAATACCGCTGGCCGCTTGAAATCCTGCAGGCGAGCTTCCTTGTCCAAAGCCTGATCGCCAACCCGGATGTTGAGACCGCCGGGTGGCATGATGAAATCGTCGGGAAGGACGACGCTGACGCGATCCAATCGACCATCCGCGGTCGCAGTCGACTCGAAATTGTCCTTGACGCACTTGATGCCGACCCAGACGCCGGCGAAGCGCGATAGCGCAAACCCCAGAATACCGTAGTCCAGTATTTCCTGCACGCCGGCCGGGTTCAGCACGGGAATCATGTAGTCGACCATGGCGAATTCGGACTGATGCGCCGAGGTGGAGCTTTCGCAGGTATGATCATCGCCCATCAGGGCCAACACGCCTCCGTGCTTGGAGGAGCCCGCATGATTGGCATGGCGGAATACATCCCCAGTGCGGTCGACGCCTGGGCCCTTGCCATACCAGATGCCGAACACGCCGTCGTAGGTCCCATCGCCGCGTAACTCTGCCTGCTGCGTGCCCCAGACCGCGGTGGCGGCGAGATCCTCGTTCAGCCCGCTTTGGAAGACGATGTTGCGTTTCTTCAGAAGGGCCCGTGAACGCAGCATGGCGCCCTCCAGCCCCGCGATCGGAGAGCCGCGATAGCCGGACACATAACCGGCGGTGTTGAGGCCCGCCCGGCGATCCCGCTCGCTCTGCATCAGGACCAATCGAACCACAGCTTGTGACCCGTTCAAGATCTGGTGCGTGCTCTCCAGATCAAACTTGTCGTCGAGGCTCGGACTGCTTTTGACCATGGCACTCACTCGTCTGGGTTGCGGTGGGAGCCCGAGCAGAAGCCCAGGCGCGCATCACAAGACTATTTGGGTCAGCGATGCTGACATAATTAGCATTTAAGATCAAACCCGGCTCCAAGAAGGGGGCCGCTGGGAGGTTAGATCAGCTCAACTCAGCTCCTCTTAGCCGATCAGGACGATTTTGCCGAAGTGGGCATTGGCTTTCATGTGCGCCAGCGCCTGAGCAGCCTGGTCCAGGGGAAACGTGCGATCGATCGGCAGCCGGAGTTCGCCCGCCTCGACGTGAGGCCACAGGTCGGCCCGCATGCGACGGTTGATCTCGCGCACTTCCTCAACTGACCTGGTGCGGAAGGTCACGCCGATGTAGTCGAGGCGGCGGGCGGCATGCAGGTCAAAATCGAACTCGCCCTTGAAGCCCCCAAGCCGGCCGACGTTGACGATGCGACCCTGAATGGAGGCGGCGCGGAGATTGTCGTTGGCGACATAGCCCGAAATTTGATCGACTATGAGATCGACGCCACGCCCGTCGGTCGCCTTCAGCACCGCATCGGCCCAGCTTGGATCCCGAGAATCGACCGTCAGATCGGCGCCGAACTCGGTCAGGCGGCCGCGACGTTCCGCATTGGTCGAGGAGCCGATGACGAGACGAGCGCCCATCACCTTGGCAATTTGCATGGCCATCAGCCCTACCCCCGAGCTAGCGCCCTGGATCAGGACGGCTTCGGCGGGTTTGAGGCGGCCGGCCGTGACGACGGCGTTGTGCATCGTCTGAAGGGCCACGGGCAGCGTGGCAGCTTGGGTGTAATTCATATTGTTGGCTGGAATCAGGTGGACGCGGCCGGCATCCGCCAGAGCCAGCTCCGCGTAGCTGCCCGCGCACGAGGCCATGACGCGATCGCCTGCCTTGACGTGCTCGACCCCCGCGCCGATCTCGGCCACTTCGCCCGCACATTCGAGACCAAGCACCGACCCGGCTCCCCCTGTCCCTCCATGCATCCGACCCGAGGCCATGATCAGGTCAGCACGATTGAGACCGGCGGCATGGACCCGGATCAGCACCTGACCGGGACCTGGCTGCGGTTGCGCCACGTCGCGGATTTCGACCCCGCCCGATCCGACCACGGCAGCTTTCATCGCGCCCTCCGGTTTGATATCAGCGGCTCAATCGCCGCGAAACATGCCGGTTCGCCCCTCCAGCACCAGCACTGTCACCAAAGCACATCCGCCCAGCACTGCGAAGCCTACCGCGAGGTGCAGGACCGAGCCGCTGAATTGAGCCGCGATGAGAGATCCAAACACGGCACCGGCGGCCGTGGTGTAAAATCCGAGCAGGGCCGACGCCATTCCGGCGACGTGGCCCACCGGCTGCATGGCAATGGCATTGAAATTTGGTTGGATGAGCCCAAACAAGAAGAAGGAGACCGCCAGCAACGGCGCCACCAGCCAGAGCGGGGGCTCGCCCTGAAGCGCGACCAGCGTGAGCACCAGACTGACACCGAGAAAGGCCGTCAAGGCCGTGTGAGAAACGCGCCGCATGCCTATGCGCTGAACGAGGCGGGCGTTGGTAAAGGCCGCGACCGCCATTGCCGAAGCCACACCGGCAAAGGCGAGTGGGAAGGAGGACCGCAGCCCATAAACATCGACGAACACCTGCTGCGCCGTGGCGATGTAGGCGACAAGACAACCAAACATAAACCCGGCGGCGACGCCGTAGGTGAGCGTGGCCGACGTTCGAAGGACGGCCAAAAAAGCCGACGCAAAGCCGAGCCGCTTGCGTGACCCGCCTTCAATGCCACCCAGCGTTTCCGGTAACCGGAAACTGGCCCAGACCGCTGCCAGGACGCCAGCCCCGATCAAAACGTAGAAGGTCGCCTTCCAAGATCCGACGAGCAGCACACCTTGGCCGATGGCCGGCGCAAAGATGGGCACCATGATGAAGACGATCATGACTGTCGACATGACCTGCGCCATCTGACGTCCCGCGAACCGGTCTCGAATGATAGCGTTGGCGATGGATCGCGCTGCGGCGCCTCCGAAGCCTTGCAGGACGCGGGCTGCGATCAGCAGCTCGAAGGTCGAGGCGCTGACCGCCAGGATCGCGCCCAGCACAAATACGGCCAAGCCCGCCAGCAACGGCGCTTTGCGTCCGAAACGGTCCGATAGCGGGCCCCACAACAACTGGCCGGCCGCCAAGCCCATGAGGTAGCTCGTCACGACGAGCTGCCGATCATTATCGGTGCGCACCGCGAACGCCCGCCCGATGTCCGGCAGCGCCGGCAACATGATATCGATCGACAACGCCGTGAGCGCCATCAGCAGCGCCATAAGGGTAATGAATTCGGCATGCGAGAGCCGCGGGCCGTCGGCAGATGCAGCCTCGGTCTGCCGCTTTGGCCCGCCATTGTCATTCGGCATGTGAAGTCTCTTCAGGCGCACAGATCATGCTCGAAGCGGGGCCTGGGCCGGTTTGGACCAAATGGTCGGGTTAGCGAGGGGTCGGGTCGCGGGCGCGGATCAGCCTAAGGTCTCGATGACAGGGCGGCAAATCAGATACTAAGCTGCCGAAGTAGATTCGCTGGCCGGTCGTGTGCGGTCCGGCCGGATCTCGGGGCGAATGTGGTCAACAAACCACTCCCAGCAGTGCTTTCGTCTAACTTGCGCAAGTGGCATCCCGGAGCATAAGAACATTGAATTATGAAACCCCGCTATGTCTGTCATACGGGGCGGTCGCTGCGTTAGCGACAAGCGTCAACGACCGAAAACGCCCGCCGGGAGACTTTGCGAGTTTCTCGAGCGGGCGAAATTACGAGGCGGCACGAAACAAGCCAGCCACTGTGAGGGAGAGAAACGACGATGGCGAGCATCGAGTTGGAATCGAACGTTGGCGCCCGTAACCGCCCCATGACGGCCGAAGAGAAGAAGGTGATCATCGCTTCTTCGGCGGGCACCATCTTCGAATGGTACGACTTTTATCTCTACGGGGCCCTGGCAGGCGTCATTGGATCGCAGTTTTTCACGGCCTTCGAGGAAGGCACGCGAAACATCTTCGCGCTGCTGGCCTTCGCGGCTGGGTTTCTTGTTCGTCCGTTCGGCGCGCTGTTCTTCGGACGCCTCGGCGATCTGATCGGCCGCAAGTACACGTTCCTCGTGACAATCCTGATCATGGGCCTGTCGACATTTCTCGTCGGCTGCCTCCCGAGCTACACGTCCATCGGCGTCGCAGCACCGATCATCCTGATTGCGCTACGCATGCTGCAGGGCTTGGCGCTCTGTGGCGAATACGGTGGCGCGGCGATCTATGTGGCGGAACATGCCCCGCACAATCGCCGCGGATACTTCACGGCCTGGATCCAGACTACGGCAACGCTGGGCCTCCTGCTGTCGCTCCTCGTCATCCTGTTCACGACGATTTATGTAAACGCCAACTGGCCGGGTATTCCCGGCGCCAACGGAACGACGATCACACCCTTCGCAGCTTGGGGGTGGCGGATTCCTTTCCTGGCTTCCGTCTTCCTGCTGCTGATCTCGCTCTACATCCGATTGCAGATGAACGAGAGCCCGGCCTTCCAGAAGATGAAGGACGAGGGCACCCGCTCCAAGGCGCCCCTCAGCGAAGCTTTCGGCGCATTCCCACAGGCACTCTCGCTGGTGCTCGTCGCCCTGCTGGTGACGGGTGTCGGGCTCGCATACCTTGGCCAGACGGGCTTGGCGCTGCTTTGCATCCCCGCCATCATCCTCCTCGTTATGGGTAACATGGCGCGCATTCCCAACGGACGCATCGCCATTCTCGCGCTGCTCGGGCTGACTGCTGGTCAGGCCGTCGTGTGGTACACGGGCCAATTCTATGCACTGTTCTACCTGCAGCAGATCCTCAAGGTCGACAACTTCACGGCCAACGTGATGGTCGCCTGGTCGTTGATCATCGGCACTGGTTTTTTCATCTTCTTCGGATCGTTGTCCGATCGGATCGGCCGCAAGCCGATCATTTTGGGCGGCTGTGTTCTGGCGGCTCTGCTCTACCTGCCGATCCAGGCGACGGGCGGAGGCATCTTCGGTTGGTTGACAACGACGGCCAATCCGCTGCTCGCCAAAGCACACGATACGATTGCGGTCGTGGTGACGACGGACAAGAACGAGTGCTCGTTCCAGTTTAATCCGACTGGAACCGCCAAGTTCACCTCGGGCTGCGATACGGCGAAAGCGGCCCTCGCCCGCGCGTCGGTCAAATACAGCGTCGCCGAGGCGCCCGCAGGAACACCGGCCAGCGTGAAAGTGGGCAGCGCAGATCCGATCCCAGCGAAGGATCCGCAATTCGGGGCGAAACTCACGGCGGCGCTGACGACAGCCGGCTATCCGGCTGCCCAGAACCCTTCCGTCGCCAACATCAAGATCGAGCCCAAGGAAGGACTGTGGAACTTCAGCAAGATGTTTGACATCTTCACGGCTCAGCGTCTGGCGATCATCGCGATCCTGACGGTGATGGTGATCCTGGTGACGATGGTTTATGGGCCGATCGCAGCGGCACTCGTTGAACTGTTCCCGACGCGAATCCGCTACTCCGGGTTGTCGTTGCCCTACCACATCGGTAACGGTTGGTTCGGCGGTCTGATGCCGGCGACCTCCTTCGCCATGGTGGCTCAGACGGGCGATCCCTCCTTCGGTGTCTGGTATCCGATCGCGATTGCCTTGATGACAGCCGTCATCGGCTTCCTGTTCGTGCCGGAAACCTACAAGCGGGACATTTTTGCTGACGATGTGGCAAAACGCTGATCCGATAGTGTCGAAAACCTCGTAAGTTCAGAGGTTCCATCCTACGGGTGGGACCTCTTTCGCTTGGGAGGCGAGTCGAATGGCGCCGGTCATGATGATGGTGGTGCATTGCGTTGCGGCGGCCGCGCTGTTTTTTCTCTTTCAACGCTATGCTCTGGGTGCCAGCGTGGAAACGAGCGGATTGTGGGCGATCGCCGGAGGGATCGGTGCAGCGGCCCTCGCGTGGTCGCAAAATCGAAGGGGGCAGTGAACCCACTTGGGTCGTTCAACGCCACCGTGCAGCAACAAATGATAGGCAATCGATGCGGGCACTTGTTCGTTTTGTCTTGCTGACGGCAACAATCGTCGTTGCCGTGATCGCGGGTAGCGGGGGACAGTGGGGATTGCCGGTTTCTCCCTATTTCGATCCGGTTTTCTATTGGATCGGCAAAGCCGTCGGTCCCTCACTCGCCGGGTCGAATACGGTGTTTCACGCGGCGTCCGCCGCGATCACCGGGTCAACCCTGCTGATCGCCGCCTTGCCAGCCGCGATCCTGGGGCGCCTCATGCCGCAAAGGGCGCGCCCCCTTCTGACGCGTCTTTTCTGGATACTGGCGACCATAGTGATCGCTTGGCCGGCGCTTCGGGTCGCCGCAGATCTCGATTGACGGACAAACCGAGAGTATGGCGCAAAAAGATGTCTTCGATCTCGTCGTCATTGGCGGCGGCATCAATGGAGCCGGCATTGCGGCCGATGCCGCGGGCCGCGGCTTGCGCGTGCTGCTGGCCGAGATGGGCGACTTGGGGCAGGGCACCTCCTCCCGGAGCTCAAAGCTCATCCATGGCGGCCTGCGCTATCTAGAGCATTACGAGTTCCGCTTGGTGCGAGAGGCGCTGGCCGAGCGCGAGGTGCTGATGCGCAAGGCCCCGCACATCATCTGGCCGATGCGCTTTGTGCTGCCTTATGTCGAGGGGCTCCGCCCGCGCTGGATGATTCGTGCGGGCCTGTTTCTCTACGATCACCTTTACCGCCGACGGCTGATCCCGGGCTCGGCCTCGCTCGATCTGACGCGTGATCCGGCCGGGCGGCCCCTCAAGGCTGGTCTCACGCATGGCTTTTCGTATTGGGACTGCTGGGTCGACGACGCTCGGCTGGTGGTGCTCAATGCCAAGGATGCGGCCGAGCATGGGGCGACGGTGCTCACCCGCACCCCGCTGACGTCGGCGCTTCGCGGGGGCGAAGGATGGGTCCTCCAGACGCCGGTCGGCCAGTTCACGGCCCGTGCACTGATCAACGC
>JBKJYG010000149.1:0-2547 GCA_046715905.1 Hyphomicrobiaceae bacterium
ACTACATCACGCGCAACTGGGAAACCGTGCGTTCGATCCGCAAGCCGATCATCGCGGCTGTTGCTGGCTTCGCGCTCGGAGGTGGCTGTGAGTTGGCGATGATGTGCGACATCATCTTCGCCGCGGATACCGCCAAGTTCGGTCAGCCGGAAATCAAGCTCGGCATCATGCCCGGCGCTGGAGGGACGCAACGGTTGCCGCGCGCGGTGTCGAAGGCAAAGGCGATGGACTTGTGCTTGACGGCGCGTTTCATGGATGCGGCCGAGGCCGAGCGTGCGGGGTTGGTGTCACGTGTACTTCCTGCTGCATCCCTGGTGGATGAGGCGGTGACTGCTGCAGCTACGATCGCTGAATTTCCTCTGCCGGCTGTGATGATGGGCAAGGAGTCGGTGAACAGGGCCTATGAGACGACGCTTGCCGAAGGGGTGCATTTCGAGCGCCGTGTGTTTCACGCGATGTTTGCCACCAGCGATCAGAAAGAAGGCATGGCTGCCTTCGTCGAAAAGCGTAAACCCGCGTTCAAGAACGGTTAAAAGGAACGTCAGGCGCGCCGCGCCCGGCGCTGTGCGTTAGACGCCATTGCGTGTGGAACGTAATCGCGGCCAGGACCAGCATGAGGGTGGCTCCTGCCAGGAAGATGTGGTTGGCCGCCCAATCGGAGCGTGCGGTGGCCATTTTGCCAGCCGCAGTCAAAATCACCAGGACCACCGCGCCGCCGGTCGCCTGCGACAGGGCCAGCCAGGGGGCGGCGCGCAAGAGGCTGCTCTGCAGGCGCTCGTTGGCCCGGCCCAGCGCATGCACGTAACCCAGCGCCAGCGCCGCCAGCATCGTCATGGCCCAGGCGTACTGCCAGGCATGCTGCCATCTGAGACCGGTCAAGGAGGTCACATAGACGCCGTGCATGGCGAAGCCGGCCCAGCAGCAGGCCAGTGCGAACAGACGAACATTGCGGCGGAGCGCTGGCACGGCCTCTTCCCCGGCCGTAGCCGGTAACGCAGACGCCAGCCTCCAGTAGGGCCGGTTGACGTGGATCGCCACGGCGATCAGCAGCAGAACGAAAAAGGCCGCCGACAACCCCGTTTCATTCCTCAGCCCCTTGGCGGCCAAGTTCATCATGGCTGCAACGCTCAGCACCAGCGCCAGAATGGTGCCTGGCACGATTTTTCGCAGTGACATGCCCCTCTCCCTCGCATTCCCCATGTCAAGGCCCTGACAAGACCCTGGCTAGCTCGTCGCGCGTTCGTGGGCACGCAGCATGCACAAAGCATTCCAGCTCACCGCCGCGAGTCCCAGCGCCCCAAAGAAAAAGATGTTATTGCCGGCCCAGTCCTGAGAACCCGGGCGCTGTCCGGCAACCGTCGTGAAACGCCACATTTTACCGTCGAGCAGCAGCCCGACCATGACGATCAGCATGGCCACAAAAACGAAGATCGTTAGACCCCGTGCGAGCGTCAGCATGACGGGATCGGCCGGCGGCCGCGCCGCATCCGAGCTGAGCGTCGACGACAAAACATAAGAGACCACAGCCAGCAGGCAGAACACGCCAAAAAACTGCCACCATTCGCGCCAATGCAGGACAAAGGCGTAGGTGACAAACAGCGCTACCCCGCCCCAAGCCCAGATCATGGCCATGAAGGACAGATGTTCTCGCGCGATCGCCTCCGCCCCGGTCTTCTCGAGCGAGCGTGAACTCCGGAAAGCGGCCCACGCCACAGCCACGCCGGTCGCCGCCGCTATCGCCATGTGAACGAAATACGCTCTGCTCGAGGCTGCCAGCACCAGAACCGCCACGCTGCAAGCCAAGCCAAGCACCCAACCAGCCTTCGATCCCATCCCTTCCCCCATCCCATCCAACGCTTGTTACGAGCCCGTCTGGAGCCTCACGGCAGGTTTAGCCAATTTGGACTGCAAAAAGCCAGTGCCTAAAGGCTGTCAATCCACGAAGCGTTGACCAGTCCGGTCGGCGGCGATATAGAAACCGCCTGACCCAGTCTGCGGCTCGTGCGTTGCGGACGGCTCTGTTTTGATCCCCAATATGGTTGTCTGCCGGGCGGCCTTGAGGCTGAACGGCACTTGAGGTCTCAATTCCGGCCCGCGCCTGCCCGCAGCAGCCCGTCGCCGACAACTCTCACTCAGGAACGCTGAAATGGCCAATACGACATCTGCCAAGAGGGCGACGCGCGTCGCCAAGCGGCGCACCGAGGCGAACAAAAGCCGCCGCTCGCGGATGCGAAGCACCGTGCGTACCGTGGAAGAGGCCATTGCCTCTGGTAACAAGGATGTGGCTGCAGCCGCGCTGTCGGCCGTCGAACCGGTCCTGGCCCGCTCGGCACAGAAGGGCCTGCTGCACAAGAAAGCGGCCTCGAGGAAAGTGTCCCGACTGTCTGCGCGCGTGAAATCCATGACGGCCTGAGACCGTCGGGTGTTGGAGGGACGGCTGTTCGTCGATACAGCTGAGGAGTCCGTACCACGAACACGTCTGCAACATCTTCCCTGCGCGACTCTCGTTGAGAGGCTTACCTCGTTGTAGGATCAGGGTTTATTGGG
>JBKJYG010000150.1:0-2766 GCA_046715905.1 Hyphomicrobiaceae bacterium
CTTGATTCGCGTGGCGTTCCCAACAAAGTCGAAGCCTCGACGGGTGGCAAAAGACTGTCACCAGCCGATCAGGCAGATGTCGACCGGTATAATCAGTTGCTGAATTACTACCTGGGTGGCCGTTGCCACGTCTGAGGCATTGGTGAGCCGTCGGTCGGGCGATCGCGCCTGACCCCGGTTGGCGCCGATAGTATTTGGCCTTGGCTTTCGCGGCCGCTGGCTCCACATTGAAAGCCTCGCTGTCCTGGCTGAGACCCAGGACAGCGAGGCTTTTTTTTGCACGAGCTGACGCACCGCGAACGGCTCCGACCACGCACTCAGGGTTCCCGCATGACCGCAGAAACGAACTTCGACGTCATTGTCATTGGCGCCGGGCCGGGCGGCTACGTGACAGCGATAAGGGCAGCCCAACTTGGGTTCCGAACGGCCATCGTCGAGCGCGAGCACCTGGGGGGAATCTGCCTGAACTGGGGGTGCATCCCCACCAAGGCGCTGCTGCGATCAGCCGAGATCTACCATCTCGCGACGCATGCAAAAGACTATGGCCTCGAGCTTGCCGGACATGTGACGCCCAACGCTGCCGCCGTCGTGAAGCGCTCGCGCGGGATCTCGGCGCAGCTCAACGGCGGCGTCGGGTTCTTGTTGAAGAAGAACAAGGTCAGCGTCATCTGGGGTGAAGCGGTGATCGAGCGTCCCGGCGTCGTATCGGTGCAGCCGTCGAAAAAGCCTCCTATGCAGCCGCAGACCCCGCCTCCCAAAGGCACCCTCGGCGCGGGCCTGTACCAGGCCCCGCATATCATTGTGGCCACCGGAGCGCGGCCGCGCGTGCTGCCTGGCTTGGAGCCCGACGGGAAGCTCGTCTGGACCTACTTCGAGGCGATGGTGCCGACGGCGCTGCCAAAGTCGCTGCTAGTGGTCGGTTCCGGTGCGATCGGCATCGAGTTTGCGTCCTTCTACCGGACCATGGGTGCGGACGTGACCGTCGTGGAAGTGCTGCCGCAGATCCTTCCCGCCGAGGACGCCGAGATCGCCGCCTTGGCGCGCAAGCGCTTCGAGCGGCAGGGCATGAAAATCCTGACCGGCGCCAAGGTGGTCAGGCTGGACAAGGGCGCGGACACCGTTACGGCCACGATCGAGGATGCAGCAGGTCAGCAGCGGCGGATCGAGTTTGAGCGCGTCATCTCGGCCGTGGGCGTCGTCGGCAACACGGAGAACCTGGGCCTGGATAAGCTTGGCGTTAAGATGGAGCGCGGCATCATCGGCACGGACGGGCTCGGCCGCACCAGTGCGCCGGGTGTGTACGCCATCGGCGATGTCGCGGGCCCGCCGATGCTGGCTCACAAGGCCGAGCACGAAGGCGTGCTCTGCATTGAGACCATCAAGGGCTTGCCGACGCATGCCTTGGATAAGTTGAAAATCCCGGGCTGCACCTACTGTCATCCCCAGATCGCGAGCGTCGGGCTGACGGAAGCCCGCGCCAAGGAGCAGGGGCGGCAGATCAAGGTCGGCCGCTTTCCATTTCAGGCCAATGGCAAAGCCATTGCCCTGGGCGAACCCGACGGCCTGGTGAAGACCATCTTCGAAGCCAAAACCGGGCAATTGCTGGGAGCGCACATGGTCGGCGCGGAGGTTACCGAATTGATTCAAGGGTTCGTCATCGCCATGAACCTCGAGACCACCGAGGAAGAATTGATGCACGCGGTGTTCCCGCATCCGACGCTATCGGAGATGATGCACGAGAGCGTGCTCGATGCCTACCGCCGCGTGATTCACACCTGAGCAGCGTCCGGGGCGACGCCTGCATCGGCCAGAGCGGCGCTCAGTAAAGCTCCATCAGCCGAGCGTTGTCACGCAGCTCCTCGGGGCGCGCTTCCAGGATGATCGCTCCCGCCTTCATGACCAGCACGCGATCCGAGACCTTGAGGGCTTCGCGCACGTTCTGCTCGACCAGCAGGATGCTCATGCCGTTTTGCTGCTGCAAGGCACGGATCGGCGCGAGCAGATCCTGAAAGAGCTTCGGCGCCAAGCCGATCGACGGCTCGTCCATGATCAGGCAGCGCGGCCTGGACAAGAGAGAGCGCCCGATCGAGACCATCTGCTGTTGCCCGCCGGAAAGGAGGCCTGCCCGCCGCTCGTAGAATTTTGCAATCGGCGGCAGCACCTCGAGCACCCAGGCAATGCGCGCGTCGCGCTCGGGCTTGGGCACGTTTGCCGACCAGAGTCCGAGCGCGAAGATCTCCTTGACCGTGAGGCCCGGGAAAATCCCGCGGCCCTCCGGCATCATGGCAATGCCTTCGGCCGCAAGCACGCGAGGCACATGCGCGGGGAGCGCCCGCCCGTCGACCAATACGCGCCCAGCTTCCGGTTTCACGAGGCCGAACAGGGTCCGCATCAGCGTCGACTTGCCAGCACCGTTGTGACCGATGACGCACAGCACTTCAGCGGGCTTCAACTCGATTGTGACATCGGAGAGCACCGGATTGCCGCCGTAGCCGACGCGAAGATGCTCGGCTTTGAGCACGGAAGCGCTAACCGGTTGTGACGTGGCTGCGGGGTCGCTGGCCGCCGCGGCCTCGAGCGTAGAAGCCGGGTTCATGCGGCGCGCTCCCCGAAGTAGATTGCCTCCAGCGCGGGATCCGACAGGATCGTTTTCGGGTCGCCTTCCGCGAGCAGCCGCCCCTGATCGAGAAAGGCGATGCGGTCGGAGATGCCCTGCACGATATCGAGATTGTGCTCGATGATGCAGATCGTGACACCCAGTTTCAC